>JANNYY010000589.1:0-3124 GCA_031410355.1 Chitinophagaceae bacterium
TGCTTCCAGTGCTCGTACCCATCTTTAAAATCAGGAACAGTGTCCAGGTGTTTGATAAAGCCGGTAACTGAATTCATGATCGCATCTGCGGAAAAAGGTAAATGTTTAATACAGCCATTTCCAAAATTAATATGTTCAAGCTTTACATGAATAATAGCATCATCTTCTCCATCGTCAATGGCAAGAATTGTCAATATTGAATTTTCTTCGCCGGGTCGGGTATCGTATTGCCAAACCTGGCCGGGTAGAAAGTAGTTAAGTCCATCCATGTTATGTTATTGAGAGTGTTGCTATCACGGTTTAAGTTTCTGCAATTCCTTTATATGATACTCCTGTATCAGCGCAGGGTTCTCCGGCGAAAGCGTAAAAAATATCTCGATATCTGTTTTCTCTCCTTCAATAATAAAGGAGCCACGCAACTGGTTATCGGGCTTCATTTCTTTTATTGTAATTATTTTTCCTGCTTTTGCAAATAGCTCCCTTGCCTGTTTTTTTAAACTATCAATGGGATAATCCGGAAAAAAGTTTTCGGCAAAGATGCCGCTCTGTTCTGCATTATTCCAATCCGGTAAAATTTTCAGCAATTCATTTTTGCGTTGCTCTAAAATTTTTGACGGAACAATTTGCCTGGGTTGCAGCCCGGCTATTTTAATTAAGGTATCAAGCACCCGCAGGTTTATTACACCCATGGGTGCGTAAGTACGGTTGGCAAAAGCTACTACACCAATGCCATAATCGGGCATGATGCGCCACTGGCTGCCAAAGCCGGGCAGGCCGCCGCTGTGCGCAATATATATTTTGCCATCACAATCCTTCATCCAGCCCAAACCATAGCAATAGGCAGTTGCAGTTGCACAGGTTCTTCCGTCAGGAAATGTATAATTTGCATTTAAAGCATTTACACGCCAGGGGTGATGCATTTCCCTCACCGAACTTCTTTTTATTGGCCCGTCATCTTTTGCGTTGTTGGGCGGCCAGGCGCTCATGTGAAAAGCCATATAATTTGCAAACTCATCAATAGAACTAATCATGGCACCCATGGCGCCCCAGCTTCCATCTTTTGGATCATGCAGTAATGTTTCTTCATTCCATTTTTCATTTAACCAACGGTAACCATGAGCCAGTTTATCTGCAGGCACATCCCCATATTCGTAGGTTGTTGTTTTCATCCCCAGCGGTTCTAAAATATTTTTTTTTATATAATCTTCGTAACGCATACCGGAAACTTTGCTGATAATTTTTCCTTGTAAGGCAAAACCTAAATTGCTGTATTCATAAGCAATACCCGGCGGGTTTGAAAAACTAATTTGTTTGCCGATAAATTCCATCAAATCCTTATCACTATCCGCAAGCTGCCTGTCGCCCCAGGGATTGTCTTCGGGAAAACCGGCGCCATGTGTCATCAAATGGCGGATGGTAATTACAGGCGCATCTGCAGTTGGATATTTTAAATGCTGCAATTCAGGAATATATAAATAAGCAGGGTCATCTAAATTCAGTTTTCCTTCATCACGAAGTTTTAAGATGGCCATGCAGGTAAAACTTTTACTCATAGAAGCAATGCGAAACAGGGAGGAAGATGTTGCCGCTATTTTCTTTGCAACATCGGTATAACCATAACTGTTTTTGTACAGCAACTGCCCATCAACCACCAGTCCAAAAGAGATTGCAGGGAAATGATTATTTGCAGCATAATTTTTATACAGGCTGTCAATTACTGCAAATGCAGTTTTTATTTTCTCCAGCCGGTCAGTATCTGTAAAAAAAGCATGCATATAAGAGCTGTCGTACAAAGTAGTTGCCGGGCTTATTTTCTTTTCTGTTTGTTTACAGGAAATGCAAAGAGAAAGGATGGAAATAAATAAAAAATATTTTCTCATCAGGCAGTTAATTTTAGCTGGATAAACAGGAAACTGAAAGTACTGAAATAAAATGGGAATTTATCCATACAAAACAATACGGCTATATCTTGTTTGTAAGGCTAAATATTAGTGGGATTATTTTTTATAAAATTGTGCTGCAGAGAAAAAACGGGCATGCAGAAAGAATTTCTTATAAATCTTTAGCGGGTATTTTTTTTATTTTTCCGTTTTTATCAGATACAACGATGTAGGAGTTGGTGGCCTTGGTTTCGGCGATAAGTTTTTTAATGCCTTTATCTAAAGCATCTTTTATTTTTCCGCTGAGATCTTCCCTTTTTTGTTTAATTACCATCGCCTGTAATTTTATTGTATAAATCAAAGTTACTGATTTCTTTTTCACCTGATATATTTTTAGCGATCAACTGGTAATCGCTGGCAGAATTATCGTACAAATACCAGTCATCTGCCAATAAAGCATATTTAGAAAAATTATTGATTCCTTTACTATATCTTCTTGTAATAACCTCGTCGGGGATATTGTGTCCGCCTTTACTTACCCTTAAAGCAACCCTGCTTTTTGCAAGTTCTGCACTATTGAGGTAAACAAAGAAAAATGTAATGCCATACCCTTTTTCTTTTGCTTCTTTAATAAATTTGAGATAAGACAATCCGGACAAAGTTGTTTCAAACGAAAAACTTTTATTCCCTGTAATTAATTGTTCTATTCTTTCAATCATAATCCTGGCAGCCTGAAACGCAACACCTTCAACATTCAATGGCGATAATCCTCTTGCTATTTCATCGGCATTTACAAACTCAACGGTTTTAAAAACTTCGGGTAAAAGATTATATGCAGCGGTTGTTTTTCCTGCTCCATTACATCCGGCTATAATAAATATATCGGGCATCTTATTTAATAATTTAAAAGTTTTTGCACACACTCATCCAATCTTGAATATGCCATAAAATTTTTCTCCAGCTCCAGATTAAACGGAATCGGCGTATCCAAACTTGCACAGCGCATTACGGGTGCATCTAAAGCATCAAAACAATTTTCAGCGATCCAGGCTGCAATTTCTCCGCCAATGCCGCCGAGCAAACTGTCTTCATGCAAAAGCAAAACTTTTCCCGTGGCCGTAACAGCTTCTTTTATGGCAGCATAATCTAATGGCAGCAACGATCTTAAATCTAAAATATGGATCGAAATATCGTCATGATTATTTGCATAGTCCGTTGCCCAATGGACACCTGCACCGTAAGTT
>JANNYY010000590.1:0-1729 GCA_031410355.1 Chitinophagaceae bacterium
AAGATTTTAAAGGGTATTAAAGCAATCTTTAGTAAGAATGTAACCGGCAAGAATTTTTTAGCCGGTTGCGGAAAGATGCTCCGTATTTTACTAATTACTTATATACTTTTCAACAGCTTTTGGGGTATTAATTATAACCGGTTGGGCATTGCAAACCAGTTACAACTAAAAATGGATAAATACAGTCTGGATGATGTAAAACTGATAAATGCGTTGCTGGTTGAAAAAGCAAATGCTTCAAAACAGGCTCTGGTGAACGGGCAAGTTAATTATCCATCAAACAAGGAATTATTTTCAAAAGTTCAATTGGTTTACCAACAGTCGAAAACTGTTTATCCCTTTTTAAAATATCAGCCTGCTTCATTAAAGCCTTCCATTTGGAGCTGGGTAGGAAATTATATGGGCTTTACAGGTTATTACAATCCCTTTACAGGCGAGGCACAGGTAAATACGTTGGTGCCAAAATTTTTGCAGCCTTTTACAACCTGCCATGAAGTGGCGCACCAGTTGGGATACGCCAAAGAAATGGAAGCTAATTTTGTGGGCTACCTGGCTGCAACCGCTTCGCATGATACCTTATTACATTACTCAGTTTATCTCGACCTGTTTATGTACAGCAACCTTAATCTTTTTATGAGCGACTCTGTTGCAGCAAAGGGATTTGGTAAACTGCTGTCACCGGCTGTGCAGGCCGATTTAAAAGAATGGCGATCATTTAATAAAAAGCACCGAAGCCCTATTGAGCCCGTTTTCAGATGGATATACGGTATATACCTGAAACAAAACCAGCAACCACAGGGCGTTTTAAGTTATGATGAAGTAACGGGATTTATTATTGCGTATTATAAAAAATTCCAGAAGTTATAATTTTCACCCAAACTCAGCACCAAACAAAACCTGTTATATTTTGTTAAATAAAGCGAATGAAATTATTTATCTCCATATTAATTCCACTACTGGTTGGTGCTGTTGCAGGTATATTTACATCATCTGCTGTTAATGGTTGGTATGCAGTTGCCAGCAAGCCCTGGTTTAATCCGCCTAACTGGATATTTGCTCCTGTTTGGACAGGGCTTTATGTTATGATGGGCATTGCTTTTTATTTAAC
Organism: Chitinophagaceae bacterium; assembly: GCA_031410355.1. GTDB lineage: Bacteria > Bacteroidota > Bacteroidia > Chitinophagales > Chitinophagaceae > Ferruginibacter. The sequence continues at coordinate 1,109 of JANNYY010000590.1, forward strand.
CTGGAAAACAGAAGCTGATAAACCGATAAAACAAACAGCCATCATTTTATTTATTGCCCAGTTGGCAGTTAATTTTTTCTGGTCTTTTATCTTTTTTAAACTGCAACAACCGGGCTGGGCTTTTGCCGAAATTATATTGATGTGGGTGATGATCTTGCTTACTATTATTTGGTTTGGAAAAATTTCATCAACAGCAGCCTGGCTGCTGGTTCCGTATATAAGTTGGGTAAGTTTTGCTGCAGTATTGAACTACAGTATATGGAAATTAAATTAAAATTTAACCTTATTCCTGAATACCGGATCAAAGATCACCTGTGCTTCAAAAGGATCAAGCCAACCTTCTAATTTTTTTTCTTCTGTGGGCGTTAAGTCGTTAAAGAAAATGGCAGATTCCATCCGGGTGCCATTTTTCATGGTAAAATAAATTACATGAGTAAGCACAAAGCCGGTGCTGCCACCCTTAACACCATAATGTTTAAAAACTTTCTGAAAAGCTTTGTTTTCCATCGGAAATTCTAATACTTCAGAAATCGGGAAAAAAACATCTTCATCCAGCACTTCCCTGTTGTTTAAAGCCTTCGCAATCTGTACATATTCTTTTGTTGTTGATGCAGGCAGGTT
>JANNYY010000591.1:0-5951 GCA_031410355.1 Chitinophagaceae bacterium
TAAGTGTAAAGAAAAATCACTTGACGCTTCTGCTAAATTTAGACAGAATGTTCAAAAGGCAATTGCTATTTTATTGAATTCAAATAATTCTCTGACTGATGAAATGGTTTTAGCACTATTTCAAAAAAAAGGAATCAGTGAAGTTGACTCTGTAGAAATTCTTCTTTTCCTTCCTATAGCCTTTTTAAGACGTTTATATGACCATTTTAAATGGCACGATAGCTATTTTGAATTTGATAACAAAAATACCCCGGTTGAGAAAAAGTTCTCAGATTCTACCTCATTTCAAATTATTCAAGAAGAAACTGAAAAATATTTCCAAAATTTACCAGTTTCAAGAAACATTACTAACATAGCATGGAGAAGCGCTGAATTTAATGCACTAAATGACATATTACTCAGAAATCCAGATATGAAAGCTGAAGATGTCATTCTCTCAAAAACATTCATAGTACGCTAGTTTATTCTCGGCAGTGCACATCCAGGCTTTATATTCGGCCGACGGAATGATGCCGGGCAGTAGTTTTAAATTTCGGATTTTAGTTTTAAATTTAGCTTCAGTTCCGGGCAAACAGTTGGTTAATTCCTCAACAAAAAGCCCTGAACCTTACTGCCAAACTTAAAGAGTTGTAATTATGACAAAGCTTAAAAAAATAATCATCAGGACTTGTTTGGTTTTTATTATTTTTATTCCAATTGCGGCTTTGGCGCACTACATTATTTTTCCGCAAGAGACAAAAAGTATTTTAATAGACTATTCAAATTTTAAAAAAGATGGCCGTGTATATTTTAATGTATTGACACCACAAAACAAAATTGACAGTTTGAAATCGTTAATAAACCAGGCATCAATTCGTATCGACAATTTTTGGGGACAAAAAGCAAGTAACCCCAGGTTTATTTATTGTGACAACCCTAAAGATTTTGAAAAATATTGTTACAATCCTTCTGTACCTGCTGTTACTTACTCAAAATTGGGTGCTGTTATTGTATTGAGTGCTGATGCCATGGATTTAGATATTATTGCTCATGAATTTTCACATGCCGAATTTTATAACCGAATTGGGTTTTATAATTGGACTTTCAAAATTCCAACATGGTTTGACGAAGGATTAGCAATGCAGAATGATTATAGAGATTATTATTCTGAAGATACTTTAAAAGCAAAGTCAGACAATTTCAAAAATCTGCCAGGCATTAAAAATTTTAAATCGGGCGCACAGTTTCTTGCAGGTTCACATGACCAAATTATGCTGAATTATATGACTGCAAAACATGAAGTTAAAAATTGGTACACAAAAGATAAATTAGACAAGTTTATTAAAGACATAAATTCAGGTAAAACATTTAAAGAGGCTTTCGGACAATAAATCTGCCGCCAGTAGGGTAAGCAAAAGGAATTTCACCCCCTGCTCCTCACAACTTGTCCCGCTGAGGCGGGAGAACCGTACGTGAATCTCTCAATTCATACGGTTTTTTAAAAAATCCTTTGTCTCAACTGAGTTTTAACAGCATAGCTACAAATTAAAAACCTTTACGTAAAACCCCGATGCGAAACAACGTTGGCCGGAGTCGGATGTTATGCGTAATGCCACTGCTGATAAATTTAAACAAAACCTTCAACAGTATTAAGCTGCAACTTTACCTGTGCAGGTGAATATTGTTTGCCGGCAGAGTATAAAATAAACAGCAGCGCAGGCACTAAATCAAAAAATCCATTTTATATTGTAGTAACAAAATTTAGCCGCAAATAAAATGAAAAAGCTTTACCTGCTTTTATTATTGACTGTACCTGGCTTTACGGCAGTAAAAACAAGCTATGGCCAGATCGTAAATATGGAAAGCCAGCGCTATCATACAGATACCACCGGCTGGGCCGGCACAGTTGGTGGAGATTTTGCACTCACCAATTACGGCCAAAAAGTATATTCTATAAATGCCAATGCACACCTGCAATACAAAACAAAGAAAAGCCTTTATCTTTTTTTAGGCGGTTATGGTTTTTTAAAGGGCGATAACCTTTCCTTTGTTGATAACAGCTTTGTGCATTTGCGCTACAATTATAAACTTACAAAAATTTTGCGGTGGGAAGCTTTTACGCAATTGCAGCAGAATGCAATAACCAAAATTCAGTTCAGGTATCTTGTTGGCACCGGACCAAGATTTAAGTTACTGGAAAGCCAAAAAATAAAATTATACCTGGGCATATTGCCTATGTTCGAAATAGAACAGGAACTGGAAAATCCACAGCAGGTGCGTGACTGGCGCTGCAGCAATTACCTTTCGCTTACCATATTGTTTAATAAGCAAACGGAATTTATATCAACCACTTATTACCAGCCAGTATTGTTTGATATTGGCGATTACCGCCTGTTTAACCAAAGCTCATTTAATATAAAAGCAAGTAAAACAATATCGGTTGCAATAAAATGGAATTACCAGTACGATGCATCGCCGCCTGCCGGTGTACCTGCAGATACTTATAACCTGAGCACAGGTATAGAAATTGGATTTTAAATAAGTAAATTTATAAATAGTTAAGCAGGATTGCAGTTAAGCAATAAAAGAAAAAACAAAAAGTGAAAACAGCAAATGATATGGTAACAGGCAGGCAACTGCGTATTTCAAAAATGCTGAATGCGCCTGTTGAATTGGTTTGGGAACTATGGACAAACCCTGAACATATTGCAATTTGGTGGGGACCAAACGGATTTACCAACACCATTCATACAATGAATGTAACAGAAGGCGGTGAATGGCGTTTGACTATGCACGGCCCGGATGGAAAAAATTATCCTAATAAATCTGTCTTCGTTGAAATTGTTAAGCGTAAAAAAATTGTGTTCCGGCATTACAATCCCAATTACATGGCCACCATTGTTTTTACGCCCGGAGAAAAAAAAACTTTAATGGAATGGACGATGCTTTTTGAAACAACTGAATTGTTTGAAACAGTAGTTAAAGTTTTTAAAGCTGATGAAGGCTTGAAACAAAATGTTGAGAAATTAATGGTGTATATTGAATCACAAATAAAACAAAATACTTTACCAAAGAATATATAAACGTATGAGCAAAATCAAAAGCAATAAAATGAAATTGTCAGCAGCCCAAAGTGAAGAAGTCCTCAACATATTAAAAGCACGTTTTGAGAAAAACATGAACCGCCATAAAGCTGTTGAATGGGCTAAAGTTAAAACAAAGCTGGAAGCAAACCCGGAAAAGCTGTGGTCGCTGAATGAAATGGAAATAACCAGTGGTGAACCGGATGTTGTTGGCCTTGATAAAAAGACCGGCGAATTCATTTTTTATGATTGTTCTGCAGAAAGCCCTAAAGGCCGAAGAAGTGTTTGTTACGACCATGAAGCACTTGAAAAAAGAAAAGAGCATAAGCCGGAAAATAGCGCTGTTGAAATGGCTGCTGACATGGGCATTGAGCTTTTAACGGAAGAACAATACCGGGAACTGCAGTCCCTCCAGGGGCCGGGAGAAAAGTTCGATACCAAAACATCAAGCTGGATAATAACACCTGCTGATATTAGAAAACTCGGTGGCGCCCTCTTTGCCGATTACCGCTATGGCACGGTGTTCGTGTATCACAATGGTGCAGAATCTTACTATGCCGCCAGGGGTTTCCGTGGTTCGCTAAGGGTCTGAATTTTGTACAAAATAAAATATTATGACAAACAAAGGAATGAACCCTGACGTTGATTTTTATTTTAGTAATGCCAAAAGCTGGCAGCAGGAGATCAGGAAATTAAGAACGATACTTCTTGATTGCGGGCTCACCGAAGAATTAAAGTGGGGTGTTCCCTGTTACCTGTTTCCCACCCCGGCGGGCAGTAAGAAAAGCAATATCGTTTTAATACATGTATTTAAAGAATACTGTGCGCTTTTGTTTTTCAAAGGTGCCTTGTTACATGATACACATGGTATTTTAATTCAACAAACAAAAAATGTGCAGGCGGCGCGGCAGATCCGGTTTACCAACCTGAAGGAAATAATTAAACTGGAACCCATACTGAAAGCCTTTAGTTATGAAGCCATTGAAGTAGAAAAAGCCGGGTTGAAAGTGCCGCTAAAGAAGACCGCAGAATTTTCTATGCCTGAAGAATTTAAAAATAAATTAAATAAGAATGCTGCTTTGAAAAAAGCTTTTGAAGCATTAACGCCGGGACGGCAAAGAGGATACCTGTTGCATTTTTCTGCTCCCAAACAATCTAAAACCCGGGAGGCAAGGATTGAAAAATGTATGCAACCAATTCTTAATGGAAAGGGATTAAATGATTAGTATGTTTCTGCCCCAGGCAGGATAAGAAAAAGTTTTTAATTAACCCAAACAACAACATACAATATGAAAATTATCTTGTTATTATTGATCGCCTTTTCATGCTTTGCTGTGCAGGCACAGATTACCAGGCCCCCAAAAGAAACTAAACGCATTTTTATTGGTATTAACTTTTCACCAGGCTATAATTATCGCACCCTTAAAAACAATGATGGCAATGCAGCCACAAGCCTGTTGATCAACAACAGGGACAACAAAGAAATTGGAAAGTTTGGTTACAGTGCCGGGCTTAATTTGTGTATTAACTTTTCAAACCACCTGGCATTTGAAACCGGCATACAATATTCAAACAAAGGTTATAAAACAAAAAACGAGGACTTGATTTTTCTTCCACCAGACCCTAACGCACCAACCAGGGCAAAGTTTATTTACGCGTTTCAATACATGGGTATTCCTGTAAAAGCAAATTTTAGTTTTGGAAAAAATAAGGTTCGTTTTATTACCGGGTTAGGTTTTGCAACCAATATTTTAATAAATCAAAAAAACAGCAGCATTGCAGAGTATGCCGATGGCAGGAAAGAGAAAAAAAGCCAATCGTCAACATCAAACTATAAAAAGCTTGACATTTCTCCTTTAATAAGCATAGGTATTGATTATAAAATAAATAACCAGGTTCATTTTAAAGCAGAACCCACTTTCAGCTATGGGCTGTTGAAAACTGTAGATGCACCTGTAAAAGAACATCTATGGAGTGCGGGGCTAAACATGGGGTTTTATTACGGGCTTAAGTGAGGAGCAGATTTTCTCAAAAGAAAAATTAAAACAATCTTTGTCTTTGGCATTATTGTCTCAGCGGGATTTTGACGGCATACTTCACAAATTAAAAAGCCTTTTACGTGAAACCCAGATGTTAAATACGCTTAAAATAAAAACCTGGCATTCTTAACACTTTTACATGAAATATAAAAGGGCAAAATCAAAGAGTGTATTATTTTGCAGGTTACCAACAACATCGGGGTTTCGCAATATCGTTATTAAACCAATAAAAGCCCTTGTGCGAAAACCCCGATGGGACACCATACTCAGTAATCTTGTAATCCGAAGGTTATCTTAAGCCCTTCTTGCCTTTCCTGCCAAACCCTCCTGTACTGTCCTGAAAAATCACATTTTTTATAAATAATGCGCAACAGTTATTCCCTGTTATGGCGTCTAATTGTAAACAACTAAGCTGTATGCAGAAAACTTCCTTTCTTTTTCTCCTGTTTTTTATGATAACTATTGCTGCATGGGCACAGAAACCTGCGGCCACAATTAAGGCTATACTGATGGATACCGCTGCCAAACAACCACTTGCCGGAGCTACGGTTTCGTTGATATTTACCAAAGATTCGGCCATCGCCACTTATGTGGCAAGCGATAAAACAGGTCTCTTTGAAATTAAAGGACTGGCAAACGATAATTATAACCTCCTGATCAGTTTCCAGGGTTTTGAAACTTTTGAGAAAAAAGTTGCTATTACTGACGCCAGGCAATCCGTAGACCTGGGCACTATCATCCTTAAAAAAGATGAACATACACTCGACACTTTTACAGTAACCAGCGAAGTGCCCATACAGATAAAGGGCGATACCACCCAGTTTAATGCCAGCGCATTTAAAACAGTACC
>JANNYY010000592.1:0-2890 GCA_031410355.1 Chitinophagaceae bacterium
AGTCCTGCATTTATAAGATAGGTTTTTTCAATTCTGTTTTGATGTTTTAAAACAGATGCCAGCGTTGGGTCATTAATTTTTTCTTTTCCGGCTCCCCAGTAACCCAGGCCGGCAAAAGCCAGGTTAATACCGCCCCACATTACATTCATCTGGTGAAAATACCGCATCTCTTTGTTGCGGGTGTTGGTGGCAATGCCGCTTACAATTATATTGGCAGCCGACCAGCCACCTAAAACGAGCATTGATTTTTTAGTGTAACCCACACGTTCTTTTTCAAATTTTATCAATGCATCTTTTTGCGAAAAAGCCGCTAAGGAAAATACAGTAAGGCAAATAAGCAGGAATATCTTTTGCATAACTTGTTTTTTACAAGTTACGTAACAATATTTTTTGCAGATTGTTTATTAATAATTTATTCAGAGGCGATAAAAAAAATATTAGTATTGAATATATAAATCTGGTGTACCAAACTATAATTCACGTTGATTAAGTTTTAATCAAACCTTAGTACAAAGAAAATTGAACTAATAGTTCTACCTTATTATCTTATTGAAATCTTCTGAGAAGCGGGTAAAAATAAAGGAATAAGGTTGCAGATTCAATATATCATTTTTCTACTAAGGTTAAGATACAGACTTTACTCAGTAAGATTTTCAGCCTTGCTAAAAATCCAGGCTCATAAGTTTTAATCAAACCTTAGTACAAATAAATTGAACCAATAACTCTACCTTATTACTTTATTGAAACCTGCTGAGAAGCGGATCAAAATAAAGTAATAAGGTTGCAAGATTTAATGCCCAGTTTTCTACTAAGGTTCATATAAAGACTGTACTCAGCAACATTTTCAGCCCTGTTCCAGATTATTTAAAACAAAGAAAATGGTTTTGGGTAATTGCAATTGTAAGCAGTTCATTTCCTCAGAATTAATTAGCCGTTTACGACTGCAATTTTATTTTTACCGGCTTAAGCCTGTAAAATATTTTTAAAGACCCGCCTTCTGAAGTTGTTTGTGATAAAGGTATTTGCCGGTAAAGTGTACAGTCAATTGAAAATGCTTTTTCTTTCTGGCGCATTAATTCTTTTGCAGGAATCGTAATGCTGTTAGCGGAACCAGCCTGTTGATAATGAAAGCTGCTGTCGGTATAAATGCTGTTAATTTCAAAATAATCATCAGCACTTAACGAAACTGAATTATAAGAGATAACCAGGTCTTTGCCAGGATCAACAGTTGGAGGTAAGGCATCTACATTAAAAGCGTTGAAATCAAAACTGTTTTCAAACTTCTTACCATTAATATCTGTAAATTTTATGGTATGATTTCCTGTAAAATGACTGAAATTTTTATCTGCATTATAAAAAGCACCGCTGCCTTCACTGCTGTCCACTTTTAGTTTTTCGCCATCCAGTTCTGCCTGGCTGGCTCCGTTTAGTACAAGTGTAGTGCCTGCACTACCTGCAAAACGGTATTGAAAGCTTAGTGTAACATTTTCTTCACCTTCAGTATAAGAGATCCTGTAATCCATATAAACCTTATCGGGGTTTACATCTTTACTGTCGCCTATTTCGTTACTGTCGCAGGCAATAAAGCCTGTAATTAAAAATAAAATTCCTGCCAAAATTGGTTTTTGATGTTGCATGTTGCTGTGGGTTTAATATGAATACCAAAATGGGTAAAAAAGTTAGTTAACAAAATCACAAAGAGCATAAAAGAGTAGCAGAAAGACTCAATATGAAAACCTAAACATTTCCTACCTTTACCGCCCCTATAAAAACGGGGGCAGGCGCTGTCAATATGGCTTAAAAATATTTTCTGCACCATATTTGACAATGAATTAATCCTGATAATTAAGAATACCCAACAACACTGAATTTTATGATAGGAGCTATTTCAAAACTTTTTGGCGGTAATAAGAGCGAAAAAGACGTAAAAAAAATTAAACCGGTGGTTGAGCAGATCAATGGTTTTTTCAATCAATATCAATCTTTGAGTAACGATGAACTGCGCAACAAAACAGCAGAGTTTAAGCAACGCATTGCCGCACATCTCAATACCATCAATACCGAAATAGCAGATAAGCAAAAAGCTGCCGAAGAATTACCCATTGCTGATATTAACGGCAAGGATATTTTTTATAAAGAGATTGATGAATTAAAAAAGGAAAAAGATAAGCAGTTAGAAGTGGTGCTGCAGGAAATTTTGCCCGAAGCTTTTGCTGCAGTAAAAGAAACCAGCAGGCGTTTTAAAGAGAATGAAACACTGGAAAGCACAGCTACTGAATTAGACAGAACCCTGGCAATCAAAAAAGACAATATTATTATTGAGGGCGATAAAGCCATTTATAAAAATACCTGGACAGCAGGTGGCGGAAAAGTTACCTGGAACATGGTGCATTATGATGTGCAGTTGATTGGTGGTATGGTTTTGCATTCAGGGAAAATTGCAGAGATGGCCACGGGCGAAGGAAAAACATTAGTAAGTACTTTGCCTGCTTACTTAAATGCCCTGAGCGGCGAAGGCGTGCATATTGTAACCGTGAATGATTACCTGGCACGAAGGGATGGCGAGTGGAACGGGCCGATATTTGAATTTTTAGGCCTGCGTGTGGATTGTATTGATAAGCATGAACCCAACGGCGATGCCCGACGTAATGCCTACAATGCTGATATTATTTATGGAACCAATAATGAATTTGGTTTTGATTACCTGCGTGATAATATGGTGCATACGCCCAACGAAATGGTACAGCGCAAACACCATTTTGCCATGGTGGATGAGGTGGATAGTGTGTTGATCGATGATGCCCGTACGCCTTTGATCATCAGTGGCCCGGTTGGGCATAGCGATAACACACAGCAATTCTTTGATCTGAAACCAAGGATTGAAAAATTA
>JANNYY010000593.1:0-2763 GCA_031410355.1 Chitinophagaceae bacterium
CAAAGGCAGCAGCCTCTGCCGCAGCAGAATGAATAATGACTTCTTCGTTATTGTTGTTCAACAATATCACAGGATACTGGTGAAAATTTTTAGTATTGCCGCCAATGATCAGGTCCAGGTGAATTGATTTTTTAGCCATTAAAATATCATCGGGGCTGTTCTTATTTTTGTAACCAAGCTGCGATAGGCAAACCACGACTGTACAGCCTTTTTCGTTTTTTAACCAGGCAGATAAGTTATTTACTTTCTCCACAACATTGCCTTCCCCCGGCATGGCACTGATGATACCAGTTTTTATATTCCCTTTACTGATGATCTTATAACCACCGCTTAGTGTAGTTTGATGATGAATTTCATCAATACAGGAATCATAATTTACCACATCCTGCGGAGAAGGTTTTGTAACCTGACCGGCTTTTAACACAATAGCATTATCCCTGTGAAAATTTGAAATGTATTGTATCATCGCATGGTTTTGTTGATGAGGAACAGCTGTATGTAAGAAAACCAGCTTTCCATAACTGTTATACCCTGTAAAGCGGGAAACTGTGCTGGCAATAGTTTTCAATGGTTTCAATGCAAGCATGGCGGTTGTAGCCATGCTTCCCTGAATCAGGAATTTTCTTCTTGTATTCATATAATGTAAGAGTTTAGTATTGATCTAATAATTTTACAAAGTACAACATCCGGGATATTTTCCAATATTTTTTTTATCCGGTTTAATAATAAAATTGACTGTTTATTTTTTTAAAGTATTCAAATATTTTTTAAATACATGGGTTATCAATTTTTTCACATCCAAACAATAAATGTAATACAACACTAACAGTTGCAGGTGTATCAAAAGGAACGAGGTTAATTTACATTTATGATAACATGAAATTAACCCTTTAAAGCTTTTTTTTTCGCTGAAGAATAAACGATTATTTTTACGGGCATTAAAGTATTAGATAATGAATGTAGGAATCTTGTATCCCCGTTCCAAAGCGCATCCCGGCATTACACAGGATTTTATGGATGGTATAAAAGCATACACCGGGCCGCAGCAAACCAGTATAACTTTTATTTCGGAGAGTATCGGGTATGGTGGATCGGAAAAGGAAGTATATGAAAAGGCGGAGAAATTATTGTTGATTGAGGGGGTAGATGTGCTGGTTGCCTTTATTGGTGAAAAGGTATTGGAAATACTGCATCCCCTGATGCAATCCAGCGGTAAACTATTGCTGGTAGTGCATCCCGGTGCCAATTATCCAAATAGCTGGATACCCCAGGCCAATATCATACAGCTTACCCTGCAGGATGCTTTTTTATGCTGGCTTTGCGGGCAGGATGCCGGCCAAGAAAAAGCCGGCGATGCCGTAGTAGCCTCAACATTTTACGACTGCGGCTACCTGCACCTTGCCACAATGGTGAATGGATTTACCGGTACCGGTGGCAATATTGTTTTCAATTATGTAAATAGTCAGGCTTATAACGATGATTTTCATATTAATGAAATGCAAAGTTTTTTATCGGATAATCCAGGCGTGCAAAATGTATTAGCTGTATTTGATGAATTACCAGCTTCGTTGTTTTACAATAAACTCAATGGGATTGATGGGGCAGGGGAACTTAACCTGTATGTATCGCCCATGATGCTGCAACCGGGAGGCCTGGTCAATTCCGGCAGGGGCTTCAGATTTTCACTAAGCGGTTATACGCCTTGGCTTGCCGGGCCTGAAGACATCAGCAGTAAAGATTTTTGTGATGCATTCAGGTTGAAGGCCAAAAGAGAACCGGGGATTTTTGCCTTGCTGGGATGGGAAACGGGCATGATCTTAAAACAAATATCCGTCACCTCCAGTTCCGGGTTTGATGATGGCGGCGGCATTGCAGCAGCGCTGCAAAAAATAAAATTCACCGGGCCAAGGGGTGAGCTACAGCTTGATCCGGATACGAATTATTTTACAGCGCCATTTGTACGGTGCCGCGTACCTGGTAAAGACGCTGAAATGACAACAGTACTGCAGACGTTCCTGTGGGATGCCTGGAAAACCTATATCCAATTACCTACTGATGGATCGGGTTCGGGCTGGACAAATACTTACCTCTGTTATTAATATGGCTACAGGCGGCAATACACGTGTTATATTACTTTGCAGCAGCAGCTTTGCTTTCCCGGTACTGCAGGAACTCGTTTTTTTTCAACAACTTGCTTTAGTAGCTGTGCCGCGTAACCGGCGGGAGGTTGTGGAAAATATACAGGCATTGCTGAAGGATACGGCAGTACCCATAGTGGAACTGGATAAAAGATCTTTTGCTGAAGACCTTTCCCGGGCCATTAAGCAATATGATGTGAACCTGGGATTAATGATGACATTCGGTTATCTTCTTCCGGCAGCTGTTTACGATCTTCCGGCAAAAGGTTTTTTTAATGTGCATCCGGGGCCACTACCCGCCTACCGCGGCGTAGATCCCGTTTTCTGGCAAATAGTTAACCGGGAAGAACAGGCAGGCGTTAGTATTCATAAACTCGATGACGGATACGATACTGGCCCGCTGGTACTTTCGCAAATGATCAAAATGGCACCGTCAGACAGCTACGGGATCCTCAATTCCAAACTGGCAGCACTGGCAGCGGGAATGGTAAGGGTGTTGCTGAAATTGGCTGCTTACGACCTGAAGATACCTTTAAAAACACAGCCGGAATCAACTGTTTATTATGCCCGGCAAGGGGCAAACGAAGTCACCATCAATTGGCAGGAAATGGATGCAGACAGAGTA
>JANNYY010000594.1:0-1982 GCA_031410355.1 Chitinophagaceae bacterium
AAAGTTTTAGGAAGGGATGGATTTACAATATACAATTTTTTTTTCTCAAACAATCTATACACAAAAACAACAATTGTATATTGTAAATCCATCCCTTCCTAAAACTTTAACTTTAAAAAAATATCCGCTTATGGCCTTAAAGCAAATAGACCACGGCACTAAAGAGTACCTGCAAATGGTAAAGCTTCGCAATGAAATATTAAGGCAACCCCTTGGCCTTAGTTTTACACCCGATGAACTTGCCCGGGAAAAGGAAGACATTTTAATTGGGGCTTTTGATGAAGATGTAATGCTGGCCTGTTGTATTTTAACCAGGGCAGATAACAATTGTTTGCGCCTGCGGCAGATGGCTGTGCAGAATAACCAGCAGGGTAAGGGCATTGGCGCCAGTATGATGAATTTTGCCGAACTGGTAAGCCGAGATAAAGGTTATAAAAAACTGATTATGCACGCCCGTGAAACGGCTGTTGGCTTTTATGAAAAATTAGGTTACAAAGCCGTAGGCGATCGTTTTACCGAAGTAACCATTCCACATTTTGTGATGGAAAAAAAACTTTGAGCTTTTAGCAATTTGCAAGCCTCTGAATACATAAGTAATATTAGCTAAGAGGACAAAGGAGGAAAAGAGATTAATGAAGTATTCTCTTTTTCCTCCTTTTCTCTTTTATCCTCTTAGCAAAAAAATCGCTACTTTTTAATCTTCGCTTTAAATATTTTCCTTGCCTCATGCACATCATCACCCTCAAAAGCATCTTTGGGTACAATAAAAAATGAGCGGCTGTTAAAGTATAAATGAAAAAAATGCGGGCTCTCTATCCAGGTGCTGAAGTCGCTCCAGCTCCAGCTTCTGCCGCCTCTTTCGTTTTCAATCCTGAAAATATCATCGGCTAAAATGGCCTTGAACCGGTCCTTAAAAGTTTCGGCTTTTTTATATACCATATAGGGCATTACAAACCAAAACAGGATCATTAAAGTAAACCATAGGAAGGAACTTATTAAAAAAGCAAAGGGAGAAATTTTTCTGAAAAAGAACAGTGCTGCAGAAACTATGGCAAAAACATTTACCAGGATCATCATGACCTTTATTTCCCTGCGGGATATAAAATGATATCGTAAGGCCTGTATTACTTTTTTCTTATCGTAGGTAAAAAATTGTGACGTCATCAAACAAAGATAAAGGATACAGGATTTGGGATTACAAACCAGGCGAAAATTACCCTTAAATCATCAATCCCGCACTATTGAAATTATTCGCTTCGCAATTTCTCCAACTCAATCCGCTTTTCCTGCAACTCACTCCTTTTTGATTGCAGCAACAGTAAATCTAAAGTAGTATTGATTATTGAAATTTATCTCTTAGAATAATTTATTAAATCTAAAAATTACGATCATGAAAATTTTAAAAATGTTTACGGGCCTTGTACTAAGCCTTTTTGTTTTACAGGCAACTGCCCAAACCGAAGCTCCCAAAGGATTCAGTAAAGGAAAAATTGTATTACCAGATAATACTGTTGTAACCGGTTTTATTAAAGACAATATCCGTAAAGATGCCTCGGTAGTAGTAATACTGAGCGATGGAAAAGAAAAAAAATACAATGGAGCCGATATTGCATCTGCCGAAGTTGATGGGGCAAGTTATGTTTGCATTAAAGGCGATTTTTTTAAAGTAGTTGCAAATGGCGAATTAACCTTTTTGCAAAAATCCAGTAACGCTTCATCAAAACCAACCCAGGTAGGCAACGAAGTGTTTTTTATAAGCGGTACAGATGGCAAACCCGGAGACTATTTTATTTATGAAAACAAGAGCCAGCAACTGAAAATAGTTTCAAAGAAAAATTTAAATATGGTAGTTGCAAATAGTTTTGGAGGATATGCACCTGCAATTGAAAAAGCAAAAGCAGCACAGGATGATATTGCTCTTTTAAAAGATGCTGTTGAAACTTACAATGGACGAAGCAGTAATTAGTCCTTTAAAAAATTAA
>JANNYY010000595.1:0-3788 GCA_031410355.1 Chitinophagaceae bacterium
AAAGGCGGGTTACCTGGTTAGAGAAGCTTTAGCGTCATATATTTTTCATGGTACAAAGGGCAGTTTTATTAAACCGAGGGCAGATGTGCAGGAAACGGCGTTGCAAAAAGGAATAGATCCTGCTACTGCAGACTGGGGTACCGAGCCTGAAGAAGGTAAAGGTTTATTGCATACAGACAAGGATGGACACAACATTATACGTGAGTATATTAGCTCCGAAAAAGGTAATTATATGGACTTTTATAACGGCTTGTATAATGCACTCCGCAATGATAAGCCATTACCTGTTACGGCTGAAGAAGGGCTGAATGTGATACGCATTATTGAAGCGGCTTTTGCAAGTGTAAAAGAGAAAAGAATTGTAGAATTATAAATTAAACTATCGTTGCTTGTCGCTTATGAAAAAGAATATGCTGTTAGTTTTATTGCTCTTTATAAATACTGTTCAGGCACAGCTTTCAAAAGTATGGGTGGCAGATAATGGCAACGGCACTTACAAAAATCCTGTTATCAATGCAGATTATAGCGATCCGGATGCCATCAGGGTTGGCGACGATTTTTACCTGGTCTCCTCAAGCTTTAATCATATACCTGGCTTACCAATTCTCCATTCAAAAGATTTGGTTAACTGGGAGTTGATTAGCCATGCATTGCTGCGCCAGCCGCCTTTTGATATCTTCAGCAAAGTACAGCCGGGGGGCGGCGTTTGGGCGCCTTCTATCCGTTATCACAACAACGAATTTTTTATCTACTATCCTGATCCCGATTTTGGAATTTATCTTACCAAAGCAAAAAATATTTTGGGCCCCTGGTCAGACCCGTTGCTTGTGGAAGCAGGCAAAGGATTGATTGATCCCTGCCCATTGTGGGATGATGATGGAAAAATTTACTTAGTTCATGCGTATGCCGGAAGCCGGGCAGGCATAAAAAGTATTATCGTTATTAAACAAATGAATGCTGAAGGAACTAAAACAATAGATGATGGTGTAATGGTTTATGATGGCCATGAAAAAGACCCAACTATTGAAGGCCCTAAATTTTACAAACGCAACGGGTACTATTATATTTTTGCACCGGCAGGCGGTGTTGCTACAGGCTGGCAAACGGTTCTTCGTTCAAAAAATATTTATGGCCCTTACGAAAGAAAAGTGGTGATGGACCAGGGCACATCTGCTACCAACGGCCCACACCAGGGTGCCTGGGTAAACACGCAAACCGGCGATGACTGGTTCCTGCATTTCCAGGATAAAGATGCGTACGGCAGGGTTGTTCACCTGCAGCCTATGAAATGGATAAACGACTGGCCCGTTATAGGCACAGATAAAGATGCTGACGGAAAAGGGGAGCCTGTATTGGTTTATAAAAAACCAAATGTGGGCAAAACGTTTTCAAAAATTACACCTGCTGAATCTGATGAATTTAATTCACCAAAGCTGGGGCTGCAATGGCAATGGCAGGCAAATCCACAAGGCGCATGGGCCTATCCAACTTCCACAGGTTCGTTAAGAATGTTTTCTGTTTACCAACCCGATTCAATAAAAAATCTCTGGACACTCCCCAATATCCTTGCACAAAAATTACCTGCCGAAGAATTTACAGCGAGGATAAAACTCCGGTTCAGTCCAAAATTTGATTTTGAACGTTTTGGCTTCATTATGTTTGGGAGTGATTATGCATACATATCATTGGAAAAAAAGTATAACCAGGTTTTTATTGTCGTTAAACAAAATATTAAGGCTGATAAAAATAATACAGAAGAAGAAGTTTCGTCCTTCCCGGTTTCGGGCGAAGATTTTTTTATGGAGATAAATGTGCAAAAGGGTGGTATCTGCCATTTTGGATTTAGTGAAAAAGGAGAAGATTTTATAACTGTATTAAAACCATTTACCGCAAAACCCGGAAGGTGGGTGGGTGCAAAAATTGGTATGTTTTGCCTGCGCAATAATATTACCAACGATGCCGGCTTTGCAGATGTTGATTGGTTTAGAATTGAACCGAAATAAATTTAACCGGCCTGCTGTATATGGCAAATAGATTTTAAATTTTATAAAATGAAAAAGACATTCCTGTTCGTAATTGCTTTGGTTTTAATTTTTTCTTTTACAAATGCACAAAGCAAACCCGAAATGGCTGTTGCCCATGCAGTAGAACAATTGCGTAAGGCCATGGTTGATGCAGATTCCGTTATGCTGGATAAACTGGTATCTCCAAAATTAAGTTACGGCCATTCCGGCGGGCGTATTGAGGGTAAGCAGGAATTCATACAAAATATTGCATCTGGCAAAAGCGATTTTGTAACCATGGAGTTGCCGGAACAAACCATTTCAATAAGTAAAAATTTGGCAGTTGTAAGGCATAAATTAAATGCTGTTACAAAAGATAATGGCAAGCCCGGCGAAGTACATTTGGGAGTATTATTAATCTGGCAAAAGCAGCATGGCAGCTGGAAATTACTGGCCCGCCAGGCTGTTAAACTGGTATAAAAACTGTTTTAAAAAAAACGGTATCGTTATCGGGAACGATTGCGTAAATAAACATCTTTTAATACAGTTTTGCCTGAAGATATTGTGGTAAAATTGAAAAGCGAAAACGATTGATTGCAATGAAAAATTCAACACTTTTTAACCTGAGGGGTATACCAGCTTTATTGAATGCAACAAAGCTGGGGTTAGCAATATACCAGCATGGTTTCAGCAATATGAATCCTCAGAAAATTTCATTCAAAAATTGCAACAGGAAACTGGTTTATACAAATCCATTTTGCAACAACTGCAAAAAGTTAATGAAAAAGGTAATTAATAAACTAAATACCCAACCAAGGTAAAATATGGAGATAAGATTTCACAATAGTCCCAAAGAAGTAGGCACCATGGCAACCCAAGAATTGCGCAACAATTTTTTGGTTCAAAACATGATGCAGACGGACGAGGTAAGTTTAGTTTACACACATTACGACCGCATCATCATCGGTGGTATTATGCCGGTAAATAAAACAGTTGACCTGTCAGCTTATGAAGTTTTAAAGGCTTCCTTTTTCCTGGAGAGAAGAGAACTGGGAATTATTAATGTTGGCGGCGATGGAGAAATACAGGTTGATGGTATATCTTTTGAAATAAATAAACTGGATTGTTTGTATGCCGGAAAAGGATGCCGGAAAATTTCTTTCAAAAGCAAAGAAAAAAGTGATCCCGCAAAATTTTATTTACTCTCTGCACCCGCTCACCAGGCTTATGCAACTACGTTAATGAAAAAAGACAAAGCATCACCAACAGAAATGGGTGCGGCTGAAACTGCAAACCAGCGTACCATTTACAAATACATTCATGCGGCCGGTATTGAAAGTTGCCAGTTGGTGATGGGGCTTACTATTTTAAAAGCAGGGAGTGTTTGGAACACCATGCCCACTCATGTACACGACAGGAGGATGGAAGCCTATTTTTATTTTGACCTGGCACAAAATCAAAAAGTAATTCATTTAATGGGAGAACCCGGCCAGACAAAACATTTGGTTGTGAGTAATGATGAAGCCATCATTTCGCCGCCCTGGAGCATTCACAGCGGATGCGGCACCAGCAACTACGGTTTCATCTGGGGCATGGGCGGCGAAAATGCAGACTACACAGATATGGATATGGTAAACATCAATGATTTAAAATAAAATACCCCCTCCGCCCCCTGAATGGGGAACTGATTATGGAGGAGATTAAAGCGAAAATTAAATTGAAGAATTAAATTATAAAAACTCTATTCTCCGGGTTCCCTCTCCTTTGGAGAGGGGTTGGGGTGAG
>JANNYY010000596.1:0-1562 GCA_031410355.1 Chitinophagaceae bacterium
TAAAGTAAAGTCTTTTTTACGTAACACTGATCCGTTGATTGCGAACTCAAATCCCTTATTAACTACGTTACCGGCCAGGTTTTTCCAGGTGATTGCACTTCCGGGCGGAGGCGGGTTAAGAATTTCACTTGGGAACAGCAGGTCAGTAGTTTTTTTATTGAAATAATCAGCGGTTATATTTACCCGGCTGCCTAAAACAGCAATATCAAAACCAACATTGTACTGCCTGTCCGATTGCCATTTTAAATCCGGATTGGCAAAATTCGCAGCATTTAATGAAGGAGTTCCGTTAGGAAATGAATACCTGAATTGTGCAGATCCTGACGGGAATTCAGAGTAACATGTTTTTCCCCATCCTCCACGCAACTTAAGAGAATTGATGAAATCAACATGGAAGAATTTTTCTTTGCTTACATTCCATGCTCCTGCAAAAGAAGGGAAATATCCATATTTGTTGTTTTTACCAAATTTAGTAGAACCATCAGCCCTGAACGTACCGGTTAAGAGGTATTTATCTTTGTAGTTAAAAACGGTTCTTACAAAATAAGACTGGAGTTCATTTGTAGGGTCGGAATATGAACTGATACTCCTGTTGGTGGGATCTGTGTATTGTATGTAGTCAGCATAATCCAATCCATAACTGCCTAAACCAACGCCTGCCTGTCCAAAACCACCCAAATCATAACCTTTACTGTTATATTTAAGATATTCAAAACCTGCCACAGCATTCAGGTTTAAATCTTTTGCAATTTTTTTGTTATAACTCAAAGTATGTGTAAACTGTTCGGTTGATAATTGAGATTGTGCCAGCCTTAAACGGCCTTTACCATAAGTATCATTAAAATTAATAAAGGGCTGAACAGTTGTACCTCTTGTACCAATGCCGTAATTTATACTGTATAAAAACCTGTATTCAAGATCTTTGGTGATCTTGTAATATGGCGATATACTGGCAAGAATGGTTGTTACTCTTGATTTATCGGTAATGGCTTCCTGTACAGCAAGGGGGTTTAATAAATCCCCACCAGGCACAACATTCAAAGAGTCATTGGCTTTACGCAGCGCCTCTGTAGGATTCCATTGCAGGGCATTGCCAATCAAACTTCCCCTTGATCCGGCGTCGTTTGAAATGGGCGCTATTTCCTCTTTGTACTGGCTGGGAATAATATTAATATCAATCCCCAGTTTCCTGCTTTGCAATAATTTAAAATTAGCACTGATATTGGCGGTGTATTTCTTTATACCTGTTTTTCTTACAATACCATCCTGGTCTAAAGCCCCCATGGAAATCCTGAATCTGGCATTCTCATTACCCCCACTGATAGACAAATTGTAGTTTTGTGTAACAGCTGTTCTTGTAATAGCATCTAATGCATTTACAGAAGACCCTTTATCATTACCATTTCCTAAACCATAATAAACAAGTGCTTCCCTGAATTGTGAAGCATCCAGTACTTTTATTCTTTTAGCAATTTTTGAAAATCCAAGGGAGGTACCGAACTCAATTTTAGGCTGCCCGGAAACTCCTTTTTTAGTAGTTATTAAAACCACCCCATAAGCAG
>JANNYY010000597.1:0-15065 GCA_031410355.1 Chitinophagaceae bacterium
TCTGTATATGAGCGTGGTGTTTTTGGTGCTTTTGGCGAAGGCAGGTTTGGAGGATTAAGCTTTGGAATTGATAACAATGTGCAGATGAAACTGCGCAGCAGGAAAGATACCGGTGAGGCAGCCATAAGAAAAATTACGTTAATAGATGGGTTGAGTTTAACCGGCGGGTATAATTTTCTGCTGATATACTTATCTTATCAAAAAGATTAGTACGCATATTTATATTAAACGGGCTTAACTTAAAAGAATCAAGCAAAAAATTATACCCGCCGGTTAAACTTAACCCGTCTATCAATGTAATTTTTCTTATGGCTGCTTCACCGGTATCTTTCCTGCTGCGCACTTTCATCTGCACATTGTTATCAATTCCAAAGCTTAATCCGCCAAACTTCCCTTCGCCAAAAGCACCAAAAACACCACGCTCATATACAGAATATCTTCTAAAGTTTCCAAATGTATCTGCTTGTGTTGTGTAGTAAAAACGCCGGTTCATATCAGGTTTATAATTGGCGGAGACAGATGGCCGTATTTCATGGCGTATGGCCTGCACCTTGCTTTTCTTTTTAAAGGTAAACATCCCAAAAATTCTTGTTGTCATACCCATACCAAAACTCATTTCACGGGCTGTATAAAATCCTTTGTTAATGATGGTGTCAAGTTTTTTACTGCCGGGGTTCCAGGTTCGGGTAAGTTTTTCCTGGTACCAGCGTTCCTGGTAGCTGATGTTTGGCGAAAACTGGAAACTGCCCACCTGTGGTAATGATAAAGTGATTGGTATATTATGACTGGCACCCCATTGATAATTCTTTGCAAATTCATTAAAGAAATTTCCAAGTGTATCGTAAAAAGAAGAAAGGCTGCGCACATTTGTATTTAATGCGATGCCTAAATTTTCGTACCATTTAAATTGCCCTATTACTTCCTTGCGGCGAAACGGATACAGTGTGTTTACATTAAATCCAATATCGGGGATATTAAGATTTATTTGTTTGGTGTTTGTGTTCTGGTTATGGTTACCACTTATGTTTAAATTAAATGGTTTGTCTTTCCATATTTTTGAATAAGTGATGGAAGAGTTTAACTGGTTTTGAAAATTGCGCTGCGGGCTGTTTGGTACAGCCGAATTAAAGCCGCTGCTGCCTGCATTTAAACTGGCATTAAAACTTACGCCGGGCCTGGCTTTTGTGTCACTGGCATGGCTCCACCGTACATTAAAACTCCTGGCGCCCGATTTATCCAGGTCTCTTAAATGCAGTACATCCACTGCTAAATTTCCCTGGTAATGATAACGCTTGTAATATCGCGGGCTTACATTGGCCGTCCATCCGCCATACGAATAAATTGTTCCCCGCAATATAACATCCCACTGGTCACTCAGCACTTTATAATATCCTATTCCTTCCAGTGCTAAACCCAGTTGTTCATTGGCTGTAAAAGTTGGGGCCAGTATTCCTGAACGCCTTCCCGTTTTTAGCGGGTAAATTCCAAAAGGTAAATAAATTGGTATGGGCACGCCTTCCACTTCGGGATGTACGGGCCCGGTGATGGCCATTTTTTTATTAATGAATTTTATTCTTTTACTTACAAAGGCAAAATGTGGCGTATCTAAATTACAGGTTGTAAATCTTCCGCGGTATGCATAAAAAACATCAGCATCTACTTTTTTAATACGTTCGCCATACACATACATTTCGCCCTGCTGAGTATATGTGCCCCTGGTAATTCCTCTACCCGTTTTCATATTAAATTTAATAGAATCACTTTTGGTTTTAAAATCGGCCTGGTTAAATTCAGGGAAGGCAATTACATTTCCATTACTGTCTTTTACAAGATATGCACTAACTAAGCTGGTGCTCTGATCAAATTCTATCCGCGGCGCATACAATTCGTTATCTATATATTTTACGTAGGTTTTTTTGCCGTACAAAATTATTTTTTTTGCAGGAATATCCATCACCATCGAATCATCGGCATGATACACAACAGGCGCATCCAGTGCATCTTTTGAACGCCTGAAAGAGAAAGTATCCGTTTTAATAATGATGCCGGTATCGGCAATTTTTTTTCTGGTTAAAGAATCAATTCCTTTTTTTGTTTTTATTTTTTGAGAATCAATTTTATTTAGCGGAATGGTATCAGTAGTTAAAAAACTGTGAAAGTCAATTGTAGTAAAACAACTGGCGCTGCAATTCAGCGTTATGGAAGATAACATGAGCAGCATTGCCAATACCAATATATATTTTGCCTTACCTTTGTTCAGTTGGTTCATACTTAAGATTGACAAAAATAGCCATAAACTCCCGATAGTTACCGGGAGAAATTGTGAATAATAGATTAATTACTAACCCTACTTAAAAGAATTGAATATGCTAAGGAACAAAGTGCCTTTTTTATTTGTATTTGCTGCTTTGCATTTGTTAATATTAAACGATTTATTTGCCCAGGGCCCTAAACTGATAAAAACAATTATTGTAGATGCCGGGCACGGCGGAAAAGATTTTGGTGCCACCGGACAATATGAAAACTCATTACACTCCAAAGAAAAAGATGTAACACTGGATATTGCTTTAAAGTTAGTAGCCGAATTAAAAAAACAATTGCCTGGTGTAAACGTGGTGCCCACCCGTACTTCAGATATTTATCAAACCCCAACAGAAAAAGCAAAAATTGCCAATGAATATAAAGGCGATTTGTTTTTATGTATTCATGCCGACAGTGGCCCGCTAAAACAAGGCAGCAGGCAAGTTGGTACCAGGACGGTTACCCGTTACAAAATCTCATTTAAAGGAAAAGGAAAGAGAAAGAAAAAAATAAAGACGCCCTACGAAGTTGAAGAACCCGTTTATGAATATTTTAAGATGCCGCTTACGCGGAGTGGTACAAGTGTATGGATATTTGCCCCACACAAAACAAATGATAAATTAAAGGCTATTATGGGAGGTGATGAAAATTTTGTGATTGAGGCAGGTGAAGTTGATACTCTTGAAAAGCCATTTGATTTTAACAGCCGGGAAGGAAAGATAATTGCCGCCATATATGCTCAAAGATACCAGGAAAGAAGCGACCGTCTGGCTACATTCGTTAACAATGAAGTGGAACAGACAGGCAGGCAGGCATTGGGTGTGAGCCAGAGGCAAAAAGGAATTTGGGTTTTGCAGGCTACAAACATGCCGGCTATTTTAATTGAGACCGGCTTTATAAATAACCCTGAAGATGAGCAATATATCAATAGTGATAAGGGCCAGCAGGAACTTGCAGAATCCATAACAAAAGCGGTGCAGCGGTATAAAAACCAGGTTGAACATGCAAATAGCACAACTCAGCCAATAGCCATTACCACCAAACAACCGGAAGAACCTGCTGTTTATGAAAAAAGAAAAATAAGAGATACCAAAACCATCCTGGTTAAAAGCAACAAAATAAAGGTTGATTTGTATGATGATGGCGAAATAGACAATGATATTGTATCTGTATATTTTAATAAAAATTTATTGGTTGATAAAAAGTCTTTAACAGCTACTGCACATTCTTTTACCCTTACACTGGAGCCTGGCAAAACAAATGAACTGGTTTTATTTGCCGAAAACCTGGGCAGCATTCCGCCCAATACAGCTTTAATGGTAATAACAGACGGAAACTCCAGGCATGAGGTAAGATTATCTGCCGATCTTAAAAGTAATGCTTCTATAATGTTTGAACTGAAGAATAATAATTAAATTACTTTTGACTTCGGCTTAATAATTGCTTCTGGCAAAAAGATAACTTATTTATGAAAATTTCAAACGAAACTAAAATAGGCGCACTAACCGCAATTGCCATTGTTTTACTGGTGCTTGGATTTAACTTTTTAAAGGGAAAATCTTTTTTTGGTAAAAGCAATACCCTGTTTGCCAAATATACCAATGTACACGGGCTTGCAGCCAGTAACCCGGTAGTTATAAACGGTCTGCAGGTAGGTAGTGTTTACAGCATTACAACCGATAAAAATATGAAGGAGATACTGGTGAACATGAACCTGACCAAAGAAGTAAACATCCCTGTAAACTCAATAGCTATTATAAAACCATCGCTGCTGGGTACTACCAGTGTTGAAATTACGCTGGGCGATGCTAAAACTTATCTTCCAAAAAATGACACCATCATTACTGAAACAACCACAGGCATTTTTAATGAAGTATTGAGTAAAGTTAACCCCGTTTTGTACCAGGTTACAAAAGCAGTTACATCCATTGATTCAGTATTGATGAGTGTAAACCACATTTTGGATCCATCTGCAAAAAATAACCTGCAGGCAACACTCGACAATTTAAATAAAACAACTGCAAACCTTATAGGAGCTTCGGCTTCTTTAACCATTTTACTAAATACACAAACCGGTGCACTGGCAGGTACTTTAAATAATTTGAATTCATTTACTTCCAACCTCGATAAAAATAGTGGTAAGATCAATAACCTGATGACCAACCTGGATAAAACAGCTACCAATCTTTCGAAATTAGACCTGCAAAAAACACTGGATACTTTAAATGCTACCGTTAATTATTTAAAATCTACTGTGGGTAAATTAAACAGTACCGAAGGCACTGCCGGCCTGCTGCTAAACGATACCAAACTTTATAATAACCTGGCTGCCACAGGCAATAAACTCAACTTATTAATTGACGATATAAAAACAAATCCCAAACGATATATCTCTATATCAATTTTTGGCAAAAAAAATTCAAGCCCGGGTTTAACAGTCCCTTTACCTGATACAGTAAATGCGCCATACCTGAAACAATAATCCGCAGGACCCTGTGGGAAATTTTACCATTCTGTTATAAAATAAAAATTGCAATTTACAGTCCGTACATAAAACAGAAACATTGCGATTGAGATTTACCACCAACAAATTCTTTATTTTATTTTTAATTTGCTGCAGTTACCAGGTTTCTGCACAACAGGTCATCAATGTTGCCCCTTCTGCCGATTCTATACGTTCCATAAGAATTGTGCAGGGTAAAAGTTTAAGGCTCATCACCATTGATTCTGCCACTGCATTTGAAACCATTGCCGGCGATGTAATTATAAAAGAAGGCCTTACAACATTTTATTGCGACAGCGCTACCATTAACCGCAAAACCAATATCGTGGAGGCTTTTGGTAACATACACATCAACGATAACGACAGTATTCATACCTACTCACAATACCTGCGTTACGTAGGAGCCGAACGTATGGCGTATTTAAAGAAGAATGTAAAACTTACTGATAAAAAAGGAACACTTTTTACTGACGACCTTGATTATAATTTACGCACCGGCATTGCTACTTACAAAGGCGGCGGCCGTATTGTAAATGAAAAAACAGTGTTAACCAGCCGGGATGGTATTTATTATGCCGATACCAAGGATGTTTATTTTAAAAACAATGTGCATTTAAAAGATCCTGACCGGGATATTTATACAGACAGTTTACTCTATAATTTAAAAACTAATATCGCCACCTTTATTGCTAAAACACGTATTACTGGTAAAGATGGAAGTGTTACCAACACCAATGCTGGTACCTATAACTTAACAACTGGCGAAGCCATTTTTACAAATGGGGCATCTTTTAGCGATAGCACCCACAGTGCTTTTGCTAAAACTATGGCATTCGATAAAAATAGCAACACGCTGCAAATGCAGGGTAATGTAAAATTTATTGACAGTGTAAACAGGTTAATTGTGCTTGGCGGTGAAGCCTTTGCTGATCTTACCCGTAATTCTTTTTTGGCCAGTCGTAAACCGGTAATGATTCTATACAGAGATGGCGACAGCACTTACATTGCAGCCGATACCCTTTTTTCGGGGCTGCGCAAATACGACAGCTTAGAAAGAAAAATCCTGATAAAAAAAGATACTTTAAAAACAACACTGGTTGTACAAGCCAATGATGCTGATTCTTCTATAAGGTATTTTTTAGGTTTTCACCACGTTCGTATTTTTAATGATTCATTACAGGCAGTAAGCGACAGCCTCCACTACTCCACCGTTGACTCTACCTTTAAATTATTTGGTGAACCGGTGGTGTGGAATGGCAACTCGCAGGTTACCGGTGATACATTATATATGTACACACAAAACCAAAAACCAAAACGGCTGTATGTTTTTAATAATGGCATGATCATTAATAAAACGGCAGAAGGATTGTTTAACCAGATTGGCGGCAGAACATTGAACGGATATTTTGTTGATGGCTCCATTGATTATGTAAGAGTAAAAGGCAGCCCCGCA
This sequence comes from Chitinophagaceae bacterium, assembly GCA_031410355.1. Lineage (GTDB taxonomy): Bacteria > Bacteroidota > Bacteroidia > Chitinophagales > Chitinophagaceae > Ferruginibacter. The sequence goes on from JANNYY010000597.1 coordinate 6,258, forward strand.
GAAAGTATTTATTACCCGCAGGATGATGACAGTGCTTACGTAGGTATGAACCGTAGCAGCGGCGATGTAATTGATATTTATTTTGTGCAGAAGGAATTGAACAAAGTGAAATTTGTAAATAATGTAGATGGCACATTGTACCCTATAAAAGATATTCCTGCTGATAAAAAAGAATTAAGAGGATTTAAATGGCTTGATAAACGGAGGCCAAAAAATAAACTGGAGTTGTTTGAATGATCATGATCTGATGGCCCTGCCTGATCATGTTTGCGCAATAATTATTTTATTCAATAAAAAACACCGGCATAAAAACCGGTGTTTTATTTTTTATAAAAGCAGGCTTAGCCTTTGCCTTTTGTAGTTTTATTTGCTTTGTAGCGCATATCAGCGGTTCCATCTGCCTTTTTAGGACCTACTACAGTTTTTTCTGTAGTTTTATTTTCTTTATACCGCTTATCGGGTGTGCCATCTGCTTTAAGTGGTGCCTTAGCTGTTGCTGTAGCAGTAGTTTTAGCTGTTACAGGTTTTGCAGGGGTTGTTGTTGCAACAGTCTTCTCCGTTTTAACAACTTTTGCCGTAGTGGGTTTTGCGGTGGTTTTAGCGGGTGCCGCAGTTTGGGCTGAAACAACTGCTGTAAAGCCCAGCATAATGCTTAATGCCATTAATAATTTTTTCATTGTTTTATTTTTAGGTTTTTAAAAATTTATTAAATCTATTTAAAGCAACAATGGCTGTTTGTTAGCGGGTTGTTAACAGGGGCAAAATAATATTCATTAAGAGTTCTTTAACAAATCTTCAAAGCCTTTAAGCAAAAAAGTATTAGTAATATGGTTAAGATAATTTAGCCAATGCATCTTTAATCTTTGCAAACCCTTTTTCAATATTTTCCATACTGTTTGCAAAAGAAATACGAATGCAATTGGGTTCGCCAAAAGCCCTGCCTGTTACTGTAGAAACATGAGCCTTGTTGAGTAAATACATACACAGGTCATCTGCATTTTCAATTTTATCTTCCCCATCCGCTTTACCAAAAAATTGATTTACCTCCGGGAAAACATAAAACGCACCCTGGGGTTGGCTGCAAACAATACCGGGCATTGTTGCAAGTAATTCCATAACACGTGTTCTGCGTTTTGTAAACTCATCAACCATCAGGGCAGTAGGTTTCATATCAGTTGTTAATGCAGTAATACCTGCCCGTTGTGTAACTGCATTTGCACCGCTTGTAATTTGTCCCTGTATTTTTTCGCAGGCTTTGGCAATTGTTGCATTTGCAGCAATATAACCCAAACGCCAGCCGGTCATAGCATATCCCTTGCTTAAACCATTTATTATGATGACCCTGTCTTTTAAAAAATCAAACTGGGCAATACTTTCATGCCTGCCTTCGTAATTAATGTACTCATATATTTCATCGCTCATAATAAAAATACCCGGATGCTTTTTAAAAACTTCAGCCAATGTACTTAATTCTTCTTTTGAATACACTGCCCCGCTTGGGTTACAGGGCGATGAAAACATAAACAGTTTTGTTTTTGCTGTTATCGCTGCTTCCAGTTCGGCTGCTGTAATTTTATAACCGTTTTGTATGGATGTATTTACAATCTTAACTTCCCCGCCGGCCATCTTTACAATTTCAGAATAAGTAACCCAGTAAGGCGAAGGAATAATTACTTCATCGCCTGCATCCACAATACTCATTACTGTATTAGCAATGCTTTGCTTGGCACCGGTACTTACAACGATCTGGTCGGGGGTATAGTCAAGATCATTATCTCTTTTCAATTTTGTACAAACGGCTTCCCTTAAATCGAGGTAGCCTGCAACCGGTGTGTAATGACTGTAATTATCATCAATGGCTTTTTTAGCCGAGGCTTTAATATGATCCGGTGTATCAAAATCAGGTTCACCCAAACTTAAATCAGTAATATCAAATCCCTGTGCCCTCAGCTCACGCCCAAGTTTGGCCATTTTTAAAGTTTCGGGTTCATTAAAGCGTTGCAGCAGGGATGATAATTGCATTTATTGTTTTTTAGATGTCCGCAAAAATAGCTATTTATCGTATTCAAATAAAAGCGGCGTTAAATCAGGGTTTATTTTATAATTCCTTTTTAGTTCATAATCATAAATAACCTTGCCCAGGTTTTTCATAAAAGGAAGGCCAATTGTTTTGTAATCGTACTTATCATCATTTAAAATACCATCGCTGTTGCAGTAAATAACAGCCGAAACGAAAAATTCAATTTTATTTTTAAAATCTGCAAAGTAGGCAACGTCAATCAAATGGCCGTAAGCATCACCAACTTTATTAAAAATGCGGATACCATCCGGCAATGGCCCTTTTTCGGCTCCGTATAATAAAAATTTACAGTAAGCAGGCCAGTAATTAAGGGTATCAGCTGCATAAGGCGGGTAAAGACTTTCCGTTGGGTACTTGCTCATATATTTTAAAACAAACAGCCTGTCTGTTTCGGTAATATTAAAGCGTTCAGTTGCTCTTACTTTATCTGGAAATACCAGGCTGATAAGTATCTCATGTAAATCCTCCAGGCTTAACCGGTTCTTTTTCGAAAAATCCATGGCACCGTTTACCAGTTTATCGGCCTTAAAATATCCTTTACCCAAACTGTCTTTTCTTATTGCATATTTTGTGCTGTTGCTTTGTCCGGGTTGTTCATATAACAGTTTGCTTTCAGCATCATAAAATTTCACAGGGTTGGTGTTCCTGTTTTCTTCTTCAGTTAAAAAAACATTCAGCCTGTGTAATATCTGTGCATTTGCATACCCTTTCTTTTTCATTTCTGCATTAATATAATCCTGCCCTAAAAACTCATACAGGCGGTTGTAAGCATCATTATCGCTTACCATTAATATTTTTTTTATGTAATGTGCTATGGTTGGCCGTCCATCAACGGTAGTAGGATCATTAAAGACTGCAGTTTGCCCGGTAAAAGCCGTTTCGGTTAGCATGGTCGTGTTCATGTCTATGCCTTTATCTTTTAAAGTATTCAGCTTCTGCAAAGCCAATAAAACAACAGGTAGTTTAACAGTTGATGCCGGGTAAAAGTAATTATCAGCATGTACATTAAAATAATAATTTGCCAGGTTGGCAATACCATTTGCTCCCCTGTTTATCTGGGTATAAATAATCTGTACATTCCAGTTCTTATAATTTTTTAAAATATCCTCAAAATATTGCGGATTATTCTTTAACAATACCGGTAAAAATGTTGTATCAGCCGGTACAGCCTTGTTATTTGCTGCGCCGGGCTGTTTTGTAATACTGCAGCTCATGAAAATAGCAATAGCAGCTACTAATTTTGGTATTGCATTATTTTTACAAATCATATTACCTGTTTTAGGGTGCAAATTGAATAAAATTCTAAAATTAAAGCGCATAAAAACTAAATGGGTTTTTCCCCTATCTTTGCACACTTCTAAAAATTCAACAAGGAAGCTACTAAAACGTTTATTATTATGAAACTAAAAGGTTTGGTTTGGTTTTTTACGATTGCACTTACAATTATATCGCTTTGGGAGTTATCCTACACATGGGTAGTGCGTAATTACGAAAACACTGTTACAGCAAAAGCAACCAAAATTGTTAAAAATGCCTATCCTGGTTTAAGTAAAGATGAAAAAGAGGCAATGATCGAATTAAGGACAAAACGTATCCTCGATAGTACTGCCGACCAGAAAATTTATCCAATTTTTGGAACAACTTACAAGCAATGTAAAGCTAATGAACTAAACCTTGGCCTGGATCTGCAGGGTGGTATCAGTGTTACGCTTGATGTAAGCCTTTCTGATTTATTAAAATCTTTGAGCAATAATCCAAAAGATCCTGCGCTGCTGAATGCAATACGCACCGCTACAGAGCTTAAAAATACGAGAGATGATAATTTTATTACGCTCTTTACTGAATCCTATATCAAACAAAACGGCCAGGGTAAATTAGCTGGTATTTTTGCAGGTGCCGAAAAAGAAGTAAAGATAAATGACGATGATGCCGCTGTTACCAGCAAACTTAAAGCAACTGCAGCAGGCGCCATTAAGGAAACTTATAAAATACTTGTTCGCCGTATTGATAAATTTGGTGTGGCACAGCCCAATATTAATTTTGATGAAAATAAAGGTATCATCAATGTGTAACTTGCAGGTGTTACTGATATAGACAGGGTGCGTAAATTATTGCAGGCCTCTGCCCATCTCCAGTTTTGGGAAGTTTACCGTATTGATGAACTGGCTGCTTCTTTAAAAATTGCCGATGAAAATCTGCAAAACTATTTAAATGGTGTGGGTGACAGCACAGTTATTAAAGATTCTACAAAACTGCTTGAAAATGTTAATCCATTCTTCAGGGTAATTAATCCGCAAAACCCACAAACAGACCAGACAACCGGCAAACAATTCTTTTCTGCAAACATTGGCAGCGTTGCCTCGCAGGATACAGGTGTTTTTTATGAATACATGAACAATCCTGTTGTAAAAAATGCCCTGCCGGCCGATGCTAAATTTTTATTAGGTATTGAAGAAAAATCTGCAAAAGGAAATCAACGTTTCTTTCAGCTATATGCAATTAAAACTTTACCCGGCAGCGATAAGGCGCCTCTTGAAGGCGAAGGTGTGAGAGAAGCCAGGCAGGATTTTGATGAAAGAGGGAAAGTTGCCATTAAAATGGAAATGACCAGTACCGGTGCTAAAACCTGGGCCAGGCTTACAGGAAAAAATGTTGGCCGCCCTATTGCCATTGCTTTGGATGATATTGTTTATTCGGCACCAAATGTAAACGGCCCTATTGAAGGCGGAAGCTCTGAGATAACAGGAACTTTTACTGTGCAGGAAGCACAGGATCTTGCCAATATTTTAAAGTCGGGTAAATTAGATGCCCCTGCAAATATAGTTGCACAGCAGGTTGTAGGCCCTACTTTAGGTAAAGAATCAGTACGGGGTGGCGCCATGTCTTTTGGTATAGCCTTCCTGGTGATATTTATTTTAATGCTGCTGTACTACAATACAGGTGGTTGGGTTGCAAATATTGCATTGATATTAAACCTGCTGTTTACCATTGGTGTATTAACATCTTTAAGTTTTACATTAACTGCTGCTGGTATTGCCGGCCTGGTGCTAACCATTGGTTTGGCAGTTGATACCAATGTTATCATATTTGAGCGTATAAAAGAAGAGTTAACAAAAGGAAAATCTTACCAGCTTGCGGTGAATGATGGTTACAAACGATCGCTTGCCCCGGTAATTGATGCACACGTAACCTCTTTGCTTACTGCTTTTATTTTGTTTTATTTTGGTTTGGGCCCTGTGTTAGGTTTTGCTACCACGCAAATCATAGGTATTTTACTTTCCCTGTTCTGCGGAATCCTGGTATCAAGATTAATAACTGAAGTATGGACAAATAAAAACCGTCACTTTAATTATTTTACCACCCTTTCTAAAAAGATATTTAAACATGCCAGTTATAAATTTATTGAGTTAAGAAAATACGCTTATGTTATTTCAGCATTTGTATTGCTGGCAGGTATTGCTTCCTTCTTTAACGGTTTTCACCTGGGTGTGGAGTTTAAAGGCGGAAGAAGCTATACGGTTCAGTTTGACAGGGGAGTGAAAAACGATGAAATACGTGATGACCTTAAAAAGGCGCTTGACGGAGATAATGCAACCATTAAAACAGTTAACGATGATCATCATCTGAATATTACCACAGCTTACCTGAAAGGGGCTGCTAATGCAGACAGTGCAGTTAAAGCCAGGTTGTACCTTGGTCTTAAAAAAGTATTACCCGCCAATCTTACCTATGCCGAATTTGTTAAAAAAGACAGGTTTATAAAGGGCTATTCAGAAGTGCAGCCAAGCATATCTGATGATCTGAAACGTGGCGCTGTAAAGGCAACCATTTTTGCTATGTTGGTTATCTTCCTGTATATCTTCGTCCGTTTCCGCGACTGGAGATATTCTGTAGGAACCATTGTTACCCTGTTGCATGATGTGTTTGTAACACTGGCTGTTTTCTCATTCTTTAAAAACATTGTACCGTTTCCGCTGGAGATTGATCAGCACTTTATTGCAGCCGTGTTAACGGTTATTGGTTTCTCTATGAACGATACCGTAATTGTATTTGACCGTATTCGTGAATACAGCCGTGATATGAAGGGTGCCAGCAAAACCAGCATCATCAACCGTGCCATCAACGATACCTTAAGCCGTACCATCATGACATCGCTTACTGTATTCTTAACCATCCTTATCCTCTTCATTTTTGGTGGCGAGGTAACACGTGGTTTTGCATTTGCCATGCTGATTGGTGTTATTACCGGTACATACTCGTCAATATTTGTAGGAGCACCAATATTGGTTGATTTTGCAAAAGACAAACCTTTGGGAGCAGCAGATGCTGTTGTTGAGAAAAAGAAAGTAGTATAAGATTTGAGTTATAAATTTAAAGAGCCTCGTTTTTACGGGGCTCTTGCTTTTGCAGGAATTCGACACAGCCGAATTCTGTATATGCCAAAGGCATGTATCAGCAAAATTCTATTACTTTACATACTTTTCTGCCAAATATATTTGTTTCGTTAATTATTATAACTACTTTACAACTTCGCTATTTAAAAGTCCCGGTCTCTTCCCTTATTAAACTTTCTCCTTTTTCATTTTATTTTTTATTCACTAATAAACCCACCAATTATGAAATTAACTTTCGCAGCATTACTGCTATTATTTATCGGCTGCACCGGTTCTCAAAAAAAAGCGGAGCTTAACATGCCGGGTGTTTACAAAATGGTTTCTCTGTCCATCAAAACAGATAAAACCGATAGTGTTTACAGCAATACCGATCAGTTGAAAATATATACTGATGATTACATGATGTATGCAAATATCAATACGCCCGATTCTGTCAGTGGTTTTGGCATCGGATCGTACAGTGTGGCTAAGGACACTGTTACCGAAAATGTTATTTACTGGGCCAATGATACATCCTTTAGCGAAAAACCAGCTTCCTATAATCTCGCCATAAAAAAAACCGAAAAAGGCTACCAACAGCTCATTATAGGCATGCAGAATAAAGCCGGTGATAAAATGGATATGACTGAATCTTATGAATCAACCGGGCTTAGTGTAACAACCCCGCTTGATGGTGCCTGGATAATGGTAAAGCGGTACCAGGTAAAAGGAAAGGATACAACCATCAACAAAGCATCACAATATAAAACCTTTTATGCAGGTTACTGCATGTGGGGCAATAACTGGAAAGACTCGCTCAATAAAACCCATACTAGCATTGGTTATGGTAAATTCACCATGACGGGAAACAATAAAATAAAAGAATCTATGATGGTTTCTACTTATGCAGAGGTACGTGGGCACGATTTTGATATTGATATAGAATTGATGGGTAAAGATGGATTTAAGCAAACCATTGTTGCCCCCGATGGAAGCATTGCAGTAGAAATATATGAAAGGCTGAAAAAGTAAAAAGATTTTTCCAAAAAAAGAGGAGGTAGTCTCAGTATTAAATTAGACGATCTCCTCTTTTCTTTAACAAATTTATTTTTAAAAGTTACACCGCAAAACTCGTCCCGCACCCGCAGGTCTTACTTGCATTCGGGTTATTAAAAGTAAAGCCGCGGCTGTTCAATCCGCCCTGCCAGTCTACCTCCATACCCATCAAATAAATGCCATGCGATTTTTCCATGATGATGGCGATGCCATCTATTTCAAAACTTTCATCTTTTTCTGATTTGGCATCAAAGCCCAAAACATAAGTCATGCCGCTGCATCCCCCACCCTTTACACCAATGCGTAAAAACTGGCTGGCATCAAATCCCTCTTCATTCATCAACCGTTTAATTTCTTCTTTGGCTGATGCTGTTAAAGTAACCGGTATAGCTGTAGTTGTTTCCATATTATAATCTTTGTACAAAATTAAATAAATAAAATAATTAGCTTTTACGATATACGATTTTCATTTTGCCGGGAAGACGGAAAGACGTTTACTACTAAATCTCTGTTGCAATGATTTTCCGCCTTTCCTCCTTCCCGGCAAAAACAGACTTGTGTTCAAAGAGTTGACAAGCTTTCGAATACTTTCTGAAAGCTAACAGGTTCTGCAAAGCTTGTCAACCCCTTTAATCGTCAACCCTGTAAAACCCTTAATTTTGCCGTAAATCACTCATGTATGGATTTATCTGCAGCAATGGTTCAGAATATTATTCTCGGCGCTATTTTTATGTTTTTTATTGCTATTGCATGGCTTTTAGCCGAGTTTAAAGGCATGAAAGATAATATCAGTGAGCGGCTCGGCATCAATAACGAGGTTATTAAATTAAAGCTGCAGGCTTTGGAACGCTTTACTTTATATGCCGAAAGATCATCTTTAAAAAATCTCGTTGCACGCACTGCTGCAGCTGGTATAACGGTTGTTGACCTGCAACTGTCTTTACTGGATACTTTACGCTCGGAGTATGAGTATAATGTAACACAGCAAATTTATGTAGACCCAAAAATGTGGCAAGCCATTGGCAATTTAAAAGACCAGAATACATTCATCATTAACCAGCTTGCTGCTACCCTGCCTCCTGATGCTAATGGTATTGAACTTAGCAAACGAATACTGGAATATGTGGCAAGCACCGAAGCTGAATTAAACACTACAGTATTAAGCGCATTGCAGTTTGAAGCAAAGCGATTATTATAATTATGGCTACCAATAAAAAAATATTTACCGATTCCGGCATAGAGATAAAGTCAGTATACACCGAAAAGGACTTGCCCATTCCCTCTTTAGGGGGCCAGGGG
>JANNYY010000598.1:0-15030 GCA_031410355.1 Chitinophagaceae bacterium
CCTTTGAATTTATCAAAGTTCCAGCGCGGGATCTTTACAATAACATAATCCAGCGCAGGTTCAAAATAAGCCGAAGTGGATGCGGTGATCTGGTTCTTCAATTCATCCAGGTTATAACCAATGGCGAGCTTGGCCGCGATCTTTGCAATAGGATAACCGGTGGCCTTGCTTGCCAATGCCGATGAACGGCTAACCCTGGGATTAATTTCCACTACAATAATTTCTTCAGTTTGCGGGTTAAGGGCAAACTGCACATTACAGCCTCCGGCAAAATTTCCCAGTTCCCTCATCATCCGTATGGCCGTGTTACGCATTAACTGGTAAGCCGTATCACTTAATGTCATCACCGGGGCAACGGTTATTGAATCTCCTGTATGTATGCCCATAGGGTCAAAATTTTCTACCCCGCAAATGATAACTACATTGTCTGCATTATCCCGCAGCAATTCAAGTTCAAATTCTTTCCAGCCAAGCACAGCTTTTTCTACAAGCACTTCATGAATAGGGCTTGCAATTAACCCTGTATTTAATGCTTCGTCAAGTTCATCTTTACTAAAAACTATACTGCCACCAGTACCGCCTAATGTAAAGGAGGGGCGCAGCACCAGCGGAAAACCTATCTCCTGTGCAAATTCTTTTCCTTCTAAAAATGAGTTGGCAATTTTTGCCGGGCAAACGGGTATGCCCATTTCAATCATCCACTGGCGAAATTTTTCCCGGTCTTCTGCTTTATCAATGGCTTTAATATCTACACCAATTAAACGTACGCCAAATTTTTCCCAAATACCCAGTTCATCAACTTCCTTACAAAGGTTAAGTGCTGTTTGGCCGCCCATGGTTGGCAGCACGGCATCAATTTTATTTTCTTCCAGAATCTGTTCAATACTTTCAACGGTAAGCGGTAAAAGATAAACCCTGTCGGCCATCATCGGGTCTGTCATTATGGTTGCCGGGTTGCTGTTTATAAGCATAACTTTTACGCCTTCTTCCCTTAATGAACGGGCTGCCTGTGTACCTGAATAATCAAATTCGCAGGCCTGGCCAATAATAATGGGGCCCGAACCGATAATTAAAACTGATTGTATGGAATTGTCTTTTGGCATAGTAGCATGGCCTGTGTTGTGGCGTGCAAAACTACTTGTAAATGATGTAAATAAAAAACCCGTAAATTTTATACGGGGTTTTTATTAAAAGATTTTTTATAGCGGGTATTAATATTGCTGGTTTACTCATTTTAAGTAAAAAGATTTGTTGTTTCTACTTATTGATGGGTACCATAACATCCCATGCACCCTTTTCAAAAAACTCAATCTCAATAATTGAATTACCAAAATTAAATATACACCTGAACGGGAATACAACACCCCGGAAAGTTGTAACTTCTTTATTGGTTAATGCCGAATTTGATTTGCTGATGTAGGAGCCCCTTGTAACCTGGTGAGACGTCATTACTGTACCTGTTTGAAGTGGGCTTGATGAAGTAGATTGATTACTGATAAGGCTTTCTACAGTAACAATTACAGTTGCCTCACTGCTGCTCATTTTAGCAACCTGAACCCTTCCTATTTCGCTGGTTACATTGGTAATAACATAAGGGTTTTCATACTCCCCTCTATAATTATCTTTTTTCCAATATCCGGTAACCCGGGTTTCTTTTCCATTTTCAAACTGGTGCAGTTCTCCTTTGCCATCCTTTAATCCTTTTTTCCAGCTTCCATAATAATAATTGCCGCTACTCCAGGTGTATTTGCCCTGTCCTTCGGGTAACCCATTTTTAAATTCGCCATCGTAACTGTTTATGCCAACAGCTTTTCCCTTTCCGTTTGCTTTTCCGCTTTTACATTCCCCTGTATAAGTTCCTTTTAAAGAATCTACCAATACTTTACAATCTGCCTCCTGTGCGCTAACAACATTAATAATTGCAACCAGCAATAATGTTAATAATACCTGTTTCATAAAAAGTTGTTTTTAGTTAATTAAGGGTTTGATTTAATAGCTGTAATTTTATAATAGTTTACACAACATACATCTTCTATAAATATAATGCTTAACAATATATTAAAGCCTGTTTTTTTTATTTTAATGCTGTTAAATGTAAATATAGGTAAGGCGCAATTCTTTATAAATAAAAATTATCCGCAAAATTATTTTACCTACCCCGTTGCAGCAATCAAAGGCCTGGCCGCCAACTTTGGAGAATTAAGGCCCAATCATTACCACATGGGCCTCGATTGCCGCACAGACCAAACTCAAAATAAAAAAGTACTGGCTGCTGCCGATGGTTATATTGCAAAAATAAAAATTGAATCCTTTGGTTTTGGGCAGGCTATCTACATTAATCACCCCAATGGTTTAACTACTTTATATGCTCACTTAAATTACTTTTATCCGGCACTTGAAAAATATGTAAAAGAACAGCAGTATGCACTTAAAAGCTGGGCCGTTTACCTTGATATTCCTGCAAATTTATTTCCCGTACACAAAGGAGATACCATTGCATTAAGTGGTAACAGAGGCGGTTCACAAGGGCCACACCTGCATTTTGAAATAAGGGATACCAAAACAGACAAGGTGTTAAACCCCTCCTTATTTAATTTTGGAATACGGGATGATGTTGCTCCGGATATTTATAAACTGGCAGTGTATGACCGCTGCGTAAGTACCTACGAACAAACTCCCAAAATTTTTGCACTTAAAAAAGTGAACGGAATATATGTTACAACACCGGCTCTTATTATAGCCAATACTGATAAGGTAAGTTTTGGCATTGTTGCATCTGACAGATATACCGGATCCAATAATAAAAATGGTATTTATGAAACAGTACTTTATGAGAATGATAAACCGGTTGTTGGTTTTCAGTTAGATAGTATTGCTTACGATGAAACCCGTTATTTAAATGCACATATAGATTACAAAACCAGGAGCAGCGGGGGCCCTTTTATAGAACATGTTTCTAAATTGCCGGGCTATAACAACAGCGTGTACAAAACTTTTAACGGAGATGGTGTAATTAACACGGAAGATGACAGTGCTCATAAGATGAGCATAGTGGTGAAAGATGCATTTGGAAATACATCAATACTGCAATTTGCTGTACAGCGCAACAGAAATCTTACTGAGACGGGAACCAAAGATTCGGTTACTTATTTTCAGCCAAAAGCCTTTCATCCGGGCTTTATAAATATTTTTGAAAACGCTGCGATCCGGTTTTATTTACCTCAAAACTGTTTGTATGATTCTATGCGTTTTCAATACAACGAAACAACAGGTAAAACAGGCTATACTGTTTATCAGCTGCACAACACAAGCGTTCCTTTGCAAAGAAATTTTCCCATCAGCATTAAAGCTGCAACGCCTTTACCAAATAAAATGGTAATGCACCGTTTTGCAAATGGCAAAAATGATTACGCCAGGGCCGAACCTGAAAATTACAGAGACGAAACGGGTTGGTATAAAGCCAGCTTCAGGGAGTTTGGAAGTTTTGAATTAATGATTGATACCATTGCGCCAAACATTGCACCCATTGGTTTTAAAAATGGCATGAACTGCAGTAAACAAAACCGTATTGTTTTTGTTGTTAAAGACAATACAGAAGAAATAAAAAACTTTACCGCAACATTAGATGGCAACTGGCTTTGTTTCAGCAACGATAAAGGCAGCAGGTTTATGTATGATTTTGATGAAATGTGCCCTGCAGGCCAACATGAATTAAAAATTATTGCGGAGGACCAGGTGGGGAATATAAGTGAAAAAAAATATCGGTTTACGAGATAAGAAGCCCCCTCCGCCCCCTGAAGGGGGAACCTGGAGCTTTCGGAGAATTAGAGAATGAATTAAATCAAGAAACTTAAATTATTAACAACGCTCTGTTATCTATTTGCATACTGCATTTAATTTTCAGGGCTCAAAAGTCCCTTAGGGATTTAGGGTATGACGCACTTAACCGAAGGTAAAAAAGCACCGGCATTTAAAAGCAAAGATCAAAATGGTAACGCTGTTTCTTTAGCAGATTTTAAAGGCAAGAAAATAGTTTTATATTTTTATCCCGAAGACGATACACCAACCTGCACCGTGCAGGCATGCAACCTGCGTGATAATTTTGGACTGCTAAAAAAGAATGGCTTTACAGTTTTGGGCGTTAGCCCCGATGAAGAAAAAAAGCATAAAAAATTTGAAGCCAAATACGAGCTGCCATTTACTTTAATTGCAGATGCTGAGCATAAAATAATTGACAAGTATGGTGTTTGGGGAGAGAAGCAATTATACGGCAGAAACTACATGGGACTGCACCGCACCACTTTTTTAATTGATGAAAAAGGTATCATCCGTAAAATATTCCTCAAGCCAAAAAGTAAACAACATACCGAAGAAATTTTAAATGCCTGGGCAGCCATTGAACAATAAAGAATTTATAATTAAAGAAAACTCCTGGCTGGCAAAAATTGCCGCTAAAAAATTAAAAGCTAATGCAGTGGCCATGGTTTTAGGTAAAACCATACACCTGTATAATACCAGCAAAGCTGAGTTTTTAAATGATGAAAAATGGGTAAAGCACGAGCTATGCCATATCAACCAATTTGCAGCGCATGGCTATTTTTTATTTGTTGTAAAATACCTGTGGCAAAGTTTACGCAAAGGTTATTATAACAACCGCTTTGAAGTGGAGGCAAGAAAGGCCGAAGAATTATGATGCCAAACTGAATTTCATATAAGGGCATTGTGCGGTAGCTGAAATTCATGCAAGGCCTGTGCGTAAGGTTTTGGCACATCCCGATTGGATTAATTACAAAATCCTATCGGGGTAACACCCACTCCACTTCGCCAAAGCCAAACTCACGTTCAACAGCATCAACAGTAATTAAACGGCCTTCTGCCGACACTTCCTTTATCACCGTTTCAAAATTTATACCTGCATTTTTAAGTGTAACTTCTTTATTTATTTTATAAAGATGTTCATTGTATTGCTTCATTATATTTTCTGCGGTTTTCAGTTCAGCTAAATTTTTCATCAATAAGGCATGCAGCTCTTTAGCAATATCAATTACGTTAAAATTTTTTCCGGTAATCTGCTTTAGCGAAACAGGCTTTACTGAAAATTTATCAAACCTGGTTTGGTTAATATTTATTCCTATTCCCACTACGGCCCATTTCCAGGCTTTGCCCTGGTATTTGTTTTCAATTAAACCCCCCCCTGCCTTTCTGTCACGCCAAAACAAATCATTTGGCCATTTAATCTTTGTTTCTTCTCCGGCGTAAGCCGTAAAAAACTCAAAACACGCAAGGGCAACAGCAGCACTCAAATGAAATTGATGGGTAATTTCTAACCTGCCGGGTTCTAAAACAAGGCTCATAGCAATATTCTTTCCCTTTTCTGTAGTCCAGGTTTTGCCCCTTTGGCCTTTTCCGGCTGTTTGCTCATTTGCAAACCACAGCATACCATGCTTCGCCAATCCATCATGTACCCTGCCCATGGCATAGTTATTGGTACTGTCCACCGTATTTAAAATGGTAAAAAAACCGTCATTGGCCATAATTATTCAAATGGCAAAGAAGTGTTACTTTTGCCAATAATTGCAAGCTACGGCTACTTTATAAAAAATAATAACAAATCCTGCAGGCACGATATTTCAACCGCAGGTAAAAAAATTAAAAATTACAGCAGATTTGAACAATTTAAACGCATTAAATACCCGCAAAAAAAGCAGTATTGTAAGGATAACGAGAAACAGTAAAATTTTCAAAACGATCATTCATGCTATACAGGAGAAAAAAGGCGAACATGTTGTTAGCCTCGACCTCCGCAAAATTCCCGAAGCTGTTGCTGATTTTTTTATAATTTGCCAGGCTGGTAATACCACTCAATTAAGGGCCATTGCCGATTTTATTGAAACCGATGTAAAAGAGAAGTGCCTGGAGAGTGCTTATAAACACGAAGGCCGGCAGGGGCAGCAATGGATATTGATAGATTATGTAAATGTAGTTGTACATGTAATGTTGCCCGAACCCCGTAAATTTTACCAGTTGGAAGAAATGTGGAGCGATGCACCTGTGATGGAACATGAAGGTTAAAAAATCAATTTAAAACAATAATAAAACACAAACGTCTATTATTAAGACATGCAATAATAGCGCAGGATAAGTACCCATTAATGTCACAAAAAAATATGAATCAGCAAGACAGTAAAAAGAAATTTAATCCTGATAACATTACTCCAAAAGGAGATGATGCCAATAAGAAGAAACCCCGGTTTAATATTTACTGGATATACGGAATTATTTTTCTCACCATCATTGGCTGGAATTATTTTCGGGTGGTAGGCAGCGCCGGCATTGAAACTGACCAGCAAAAGTTTTACGAAATGGTAGAGCGGGGAGATGTGGTTAAGATGAAAACCGTCGGGAATAAAGACATAGTTCGTGTTTTAATTAATAAAGACAGCCTGGTTGCAAAAGCAGTTTTTTACAGGCAAGTTCTGAACGTAAAGCCAGACGATAAAAATTATGAGGCTGCAGTAGCTGTAAAGGCCGACCAGCCTCAGTTGTTTTTCAATATTGTAGATGATAAAACATTTGCACTGCAAATGATTGAATTTTATAAAACCCATCCATCCGTAAAACAAATAATTGACACTCCGGAAAAGGAGGGTGAATTTTTCGGACAGCTTATTCAAACTTTGTTACCTATTTTATTAATTGTTTTGCTGTTTGTAATGATGATGCGTAAAGTAGGCGGGCCAGGCGGTGGCGGTGGCGCAGGTGGCATTTTCAGCATTGGAAAATCTAAAGCAACGTTGTTTGAAAAAGGCACCAGGGTAAATATAAACTTTGGCGATGTGGCCGGCCTTGACGAAGCAAAGGTAGAAGTGATGGAGATCGTTGACTTCTTAAAAAACCCAAAAAAATATACAGCACTGGGCGGTAAAATTCCAAAAGGTGCCTTATTGGTTGGCCCGCCGGGTACGGGTAAAACACTTTTGGCCAAAGCTGTTGCAGGCGAGGCACAGGTGCCTTTCTTCAGCCTTAGCGGTAGTGATTTTGTGGAGATGTTTGTAGGCGTTGGCGCAAGCCGTGTACGTGACCTGTTTAAACAGGCAAGAGAAAAAGCGCCCTGCATAATTTTTATTGATGAGATTGATGCAATAGGAAGAGCAAGAGGAAAAAATATGATGATGAGTAATGATGAGCGTGAAAATACGCTTAATCAATTACTGGTAGAGATGGATGGATTTGGAACTGACCTGGGTATCATTATTTTGGCAGCAACCAATAGGCCTGATGTGTTAGATACTGCACTGTTACGTCCGGGCCGTTTCGACCGCCAAATTTCTATTGACCGTCCTGATCTTGTGGGAAGAGAAGCTATCTTTAAAGTGCATCTTGGGCCCATTAAAATTTCTGAAACATTAGATATTCATAAACTGGCTGAACAAACACCGGGCTTTGCCGGGGCAGATATTGCCAATGTTTGTAACGAAGCTGCGCTTATCGCCGCCAGGAAAGGAAAAGCATCGGTGGACATGAGCGATTTCCAGGATGCGATTGACCGGGTAATTGGTGGACTGGAAAAAAAGAATAAGATCATTTCTCCCGAAGAAAAAGAAATTATTGCCTACCATGAGGCAGGTCATGCTATATGTGGCTGGTACCTGGAGCATGCTTATCCTTTGTTAAAAGTTACTGTAGTGCCAAGAGGTACGGCTGCATTGGGTTATGCACAATACACACCCAAGGAGCAATACTTGTATAACACCGACCAGTTGATGGATCAGATATGTATGACGCTTGGCGGCAGGGCCAGTGAAGATATTTTCTTTGGAAAAATAAGCACGGGTGCCAGCAACGATCTGCAGCAGATAACCAAAATTGCCTATAGCATGATAACTGTTTACGGCATGAATGACAAAGTGGGTAATATCAGTTATTACGATCCCAACCAGGAGAATGTGTTTACCAAACCATTTAGTGAAGAGACCGGTAAAATGATTGATGAAGAAGTACGTAAACTGATTGACAACGCTTACCAGATCACCAAAAAACTGCTGATAGAAAAAAAGGGTGATGTAGAAAAACTGGCAAAGGAATTATTAAAAAAAGAAGTGCTTTTTAAGAGCGATGTGGAAGCATTGATTGGCAAAAGGCCTTATGAAGAAAAAAAGACCTTGGATATTGAGGTTGATCCTAAAGATGCTGTGCATGAAAAAGAAATAATTACAGAAGAGCCTTCAACAGAGCTACCTGAAGAATTAAAAGCCCCACCGGCAATATAAATTTATCATGGCTGTATCACCGGCAAAAGAAAATATTTTAAAAAAAATCAGGCAGGCACTGAGTAATCCGGTGCCTTTACCTTTTCCGCAAAGCGAGGGAACTAATTCTGTTTTTTTGCCAGCAACCGACAGCCTTGATGTAGTGTTTGCACAGGAGTTTATTAATATGCAGGGCAAGTTTGCTTTTTGCATTAATGAAGAAGATATGTTGCAGCAACTGGAGCATCTCATTTCCGAAAAAAAATGGACAAAAATTTATTGCAATACCGATAAATGGAACGCAAGGTTCAGCAATACCATTAACCTTTCCGGCTGCGATGCTTCTATTACTGATTGCGAATTTTTAGTTGCACGTACCGGCACCATTGTTATGAGTGCTGCCCAACAAAGCGGGCGCACGGTTAGTGTATATGCCCCCATTCATATCTGCATTGCATATACCAGTCAATTGCTGTATGATGTAAAAGATGCATTGCAAAAAATAAAAGAAAAATACGCCGGCAATATCCCATCGCTCATCACTTTTGCAACCGGCCCCAGCCGCACCGCCGATATAGAAAAAACACTGGTAACAGGTGTACATGGCCCCAAAGAGGTTTATTGCTTTTTGGTAGAAGCAGCGCAATAAATTTTGTATATTTGGTTAACTTATTTTATCATGAAAGAGATAACATTTTTAATACATGAGGCCATTGAGGGCGGCTATCACGCAGAAGCTGTTGGTATTGGGATTTTTGCTGAAGGCGATACAATTGATGAGCTTAAGGAAAGTATAAAAAGTGGAATTGATTGTTATTTTGAAAATTCTATTGATACGCCTGCAATAAAATTAAGTACTTAAAAGATGAATACTTTAAAAACATACAGGATAGTTTTGCGTAAAGAACCTGAAGGAACTTATACCGCTATTGTGCCTGCACTACCCGGCTGCATTACCTGGGGGGAAAATATTGAACATGCCATGGAAATGGCTAAAGAAGCTATTGAAGGTTATATTGAAGTTTTAAAGCAAGAAGGCGAACCGGTGCCGGATGATAATGAAACATTGGAATACTCTTTGCAATTAACTGCTTAGTAATTTCTACAAAAAAATAGTTGGGTATAAATGGACCACTATTAACTTAGTTAAATTTTTTGCTTCTACGTTTGTTTCATGAATCAAAGCCCGCAACATTTAATAAAACTATTAGAGTTAAAAGGGTATTTATTGAAAAGAATTACCGGCAGCCACCATATATTCTTTCATCCCGAATTAAGAAAAACAATTGTGGTGCCGGTACATGGAAAAAAAGATATTCCAAACGGAACATTTTTAAACATTATTAAACAGGCAGGCATTTCAAAAGAAGAAATTTAAAAATGAACAACGAAAATTATAAATTGTTTGTATATGGCTCCCTGCGCAGCGGGTTCCGTAATCCTGTATATGAATACCTTACCAAATATTTTCATTTACTGGGCGAGGCTGTTGTTAAAGGCAAATTATACGACCTGGGGGAATACCCGGCTGCAGCTCCCTGCGATGAGGAGCATTTTATTTCAGGAGAGTTGTATGGCATCAATAACCCACAGGAATTTTCCTGGGCAATGGGCCAGTTGGATGATTACGAAGGCCTGAATGTTGAAGCCGGCGAAAAGGCATTATACAAACGCGAAGAAGTTATTGCCTACCAAAAGAGTGAACCTTATACTGCCTGGATATATTGGTTTAACGGAGATATGACCGGGAAACCTGAAATTGAATCTGGTGATTTATTGCAGTATCTGCAGCAAAAAAACAAACCCTGATTACATGGAAGTAGCAAGCAATAAAAAAATATACTTCCTTTCAGATTTTCATTTGGGAGCCCCCAATGCGAAAGACAGCCTCACAAGGGAAAAAAAAATCATCCGGTTTCTTAATGAAATAAAAGAAAATGCCGCACAGATTTTTATTGTAGGCGATCTGTTTGATTTTTGGTACGAGTATAAAAAAGTAGTGCCCAAAGGGTATGTACGTATTTTAGGCAAACTGGCTGAGTTAACAGATGCCGGAATTCCTGTTCACTTTTTTGTAGGCAACCACGATATGTGGATGAAAGACTATTTTCAAAAGGAACTTAACATACCTGTTTATTTTGAACCGCTGCCTTTTGAATTTAACGGCAAAAAATTTTTAGTAGGTCATGGCGATGGGCTGGGGCCGGGTGATCACGGGTATAAATTTATCAAAAAAATATTCCGCAATAAAACCTGCAACTGGCTGTTTGGAATATTGCCCCCCTCAATTGGCATGGGCATTGCTCATTACTTCAGCAGAAAAAGCAGGGCGCAAACAGGCCAGGCCAATGAAATATTTTTAGGCGAAGACAAAGAATGGCTGATCACTTATTGTAAAGAAGCGCTACAAAAAGATCATTACGATTATTTAATTTTTGGACACCGCCATTTGCCTATTGATTTTAAGCTAAATGAAAAAAGCAGGTATATAAATTTAGGAGATTGGATAAAATATTTTAGCTATGCGGTTTTTAACGGCGAAAATTTAGAACTGAAGTATTATGCCCTTACTCCCTAAAGGGACACAAGCAGCAGATCGAATTTTTATTAAACATGAAAAATTGAAAAAAATAAAACCAATATTGTTCTTGCTATGCTTCTGTGCTTCTGTGGCAATGCCTTTTGGTACTAAGGCGCAAAACGATTCATCATTTCAATTCATCAAATCTATCAAAGGCGATATTTCTTATTTTAATGTAGATAACCTGGATAATATTTATCTTCTTAACAACAACAACCAGTTGAAGAAATTAGATGCCAGGGGCGATTCGGTTGCTGTATTCAATGACGTAAAAAGATATGGCAGCCTTTCGTATGTAGATGTAACCAATTCTTTAAAAGCATTACTGTATTATAAAAACTATTCAACAGTTGTGATGCTCGACAGGTTATTGACCGTACGCAACAACATCAATTTGCGCAAACAAAATATTTTTTACGTAAATAATGTTACCCTCTCCTATGATAATTATATCTGGGTTTTTGATGAAGAAGATTTTAAACTGAAAAAGATCGACGAGGATGGAAAACTTTTACAGGCCTCTACCGACTGGAGAATGTTGTTTGATACCGTTCCGGCACCCGTTAAAATAATTGACCGGGATAATTTTGTATATCTCTACGACCCCGAAAAAGGGTTTTATATTTTTGATTATTACGGCAGTTTTAAAAACAGGCTTAATTTTTTAAACTGGACAAATGTGGAAGTGAATGGAAATACTGTTTATGGCTTTACTGATAATAAACTGTACAGTTACGTTTTAAAATCGTTGCAGTTAAAAGAATATAAACTACCGGCTTTTTTTGGAGACTATCTTGCCATTAAAGTTATGAACAATAAGATTTACCTTTTAAAAGGCGACAGAATTGATATGTATGAAATAAAATAGCGTGAATACCCGGGCCTTAATTACTGGTTCAATATTGCCGCCAGCTCTTTATCCCACTTACCGGTTTTACCATATTCCACCACACGGTCAATTTCTTTTCCATCCTTCATTACAATAATCGTAGGTACATTTTTTATATTAAATGCCTGGGCAATATTACCTAAAGAAGTTTTTGCGCGGTTAACGCCAAACAGGGTTATCGCATCGTCGGGTATGCCACTCGCTTCCTGCAATTTAAAAAATTTTGGTAAAATAAACTGGGTATCTTCACACCAGGTGCCACCAAAAATAACAAACTGGTATTTACCCTTTGCTCTTTCAAATGCATTCAGGGTTGCAGTATCGGGCTTGTAATAACCCTGGCTTGGGCTGTACCATTTAAATGCAGTATCGTTTTGAATAAGGTATTTATTTACCAGTCCCCGCACCACTTTTACTTCGGGATGTTTAGGGTCCTGGCTCGATTCGTATTGTGCCTGTGCTAACAAATCAGCAGATGCCGGTATAAAAAACAATAATGTCAATAAATATTTTTTCATAACTATAATTTGTAAAGGGAATTTTTTAAGAGATAAATATCGTATCAAAAATTTAGTTGCGCTAAATTTTTATGTTAACTGCTGGTTATATAGAAAAATCTTAGCGACTGCTTAATGTTGATTTTTTAACCACATAGAAAGACAGGAACATAGTTAAAAACACAGGCTATGTGATTTTCTATTTTTTACTATGTAGCTATGTGGTTTAAACTTTAACATCAGCTACAAATCAGCTTTCAATTCATTTAAAAACCCTTTAAGTTTTTTTAAAGATTCTATCAAAGCAAATTTTTCATCGGCTCTTTTATTCTGCTTTAAAAATTCCTTTGCACCTTCCAGGGTATATTTTCTTTCACGCAGTAAATGATAGATCAGTTTCAGGTTTTTAATATCCTCCGGCCTGAACAACCTGTCGCCTTTGCCGTTTTTACGCGGCTTTAAAATATCAAATTCATTTTCCCAAAACCTGATAAGCGATTGGTTTACTTTAAACATATTGGCAACAATGCCAATAGCATAATATTTCTTTTCAAACAATACCGCATCCTCAGGCACTTCAATCAAATCTGCACCCGATTCTTTTTCCTTAAGGCTAACCCTGCCACGGGTTAATTTTTTATTATCGCCCTTTACTTTTATTTGTTCAGGCTTTGGTTTCTCCGGCACACCTGCCTTTGGCTCCGGTTCCCCGCCTGCCGGACGGGCAGGTTTTGTAACCGGTGTATCATCAAAGGCAAATGCTATTTGTTGTTGGGCCATAATTAAAATTAATCAAAACTTTTGTGTAAGCAACAGATTAAAATATTAAATAGATACCACAGAAATATTTTCACTACTTTGTATGCAATTCAACCCTAAAATTATATACATGGTAAAGAAACTAACCATATCTAACCTTTTTGTTTTGCTTTCATTCTCTTCATATTCTCAATTAAAGAATTCTCCCAGAATAAATGTGGGTATTGCCTCCCGGCCAGAGTTATTTGAGCTTTCTAATTATTATGTAAGAAGAACTTTCAGTAAAGGATATTACTCTAATATTGGCCGTATGACTAACCCAAATTTAGTTGTGGAGCTTAGCCAGAAATTAAACCATGAAAGATGGTTAGTAAAGTTTTCAAATTACTTCAGCTACAATTACCTGGCAACTACACTTGATTCATTTAACTTACCTAAAGAAGATTTAAAAAGGTTTAAGTTCGATTTTTTTTTGGATGCAAACTATGAGTTGAGATTCAGAAAATTTAAGCATTCCTTTATTTACATTGGTGCAGGAATTGGCAGAATGAACATCAGCAAAAAATTCGACTACAATTACCCAACTGACAAATTAGATAATAATGGTAACATAGTTTTTATACCTCTGACAACCAGCCTGTCTTTTTGGGCTCCAAGAATCTCAGTTGGTTTTGCTTTTAAAAATATAAGTGCATTTGTAACTGCACATGGTACTCCCGACGGGGATTATAATTCAAATCCGTCCTTATGGGTGGAGTATAAACTCCTGTACAGTTTTCAATTTAAAAAAAAGAAAGAATTGTAATTAGTCAAAACTTTTGGCACTGCCCGTTGCAGCAATTTTAAGTACGCGGTCATATTGTTCAGGCGTTAAATCATTAAAGAAGAAATAAACAGGATCCACAGGGCTGCCGTTTATATGCACTTCGTAGTGGCAGTGGGGCCCTGTACTGGCGCCGGTATTGCCTACCCAGCCAATCACTTCACCACGTTTAACATGTTGCCCCGGCCTGGCCTTTATCCTTACCATGTGCATATATTCTGTTTCATATCCATACCCATGGTTAATAATTACATGGTTGCCCGTTCCGGTTCCTGCACCGGCTTCACTAACTACACCATCGCCGGTTGCATAAATGGGTGTACCCTGCGGCGCTGTAAAATCAAGCCCGCTGTGCATTTTTGCAATGCCATAAATGGGATGGATCCTCATGCCAAAGCCACTCGCAATGCGGGTAAGTTGCTTATTACTTACAGGTTGTATGGCAGGAATGCTGGCCATTTTTGTTTCCTGGTTATTGATGAGTTTTTCAATAGCGCCATAACTTTCAAACTGGTAGGCGATCCGGGTGGTAATATTATTCAGTGTTTTTGCAATTTCACCGCCCATGTTATCATCTTTAATCAGGCTTATTTTGGCAATCTCTTTTTTCTTCTCAATTGTTTTTGTACGTGCACTGTCTGTTAACGGGGTGGCTTCAAAAATAGAACGGTAAACCTCGTTGTCCCGTTTTTCCAGGTCGGCCATTTGTTGTTGCAATGTTTTTGTTTTTTCAGCCAGGGTATTGTAATTGTCTTTAATTATCTCATATTTTAATTCCGTCTCTTTATCAACAGCCCTCGGGAAAAAATTATTAAATACCCAGATAATAAGTGCCGATGTAACCAATGCAGCAGAAATAAAACCAAATACCCTTAGCAGTTTCACCCTAAGTGGGGTAACCAGCTTCTCATAACGAAGTGTGTGTGTATTATAGTAGTATTTTATTTTTTTCATGCTTAACTTCCGGTTCTCCCCGTGTACCGGGGATTGGCGTGAGGCCGCTTTTTCATACCTTCGCAAAAGTTCACAAATATAGCCCGATAAAAAACAAAAATCAACCCATTTAAACATTTGGTATATGATAACGAGTGCTGAGATAAGACAACAATATCTTGATTTTTTCAAATCGAAGGGGCATACCATTGTTCCCTC
The DNA here is from genome assembly GCA_031410355.1 of Chitinophagaceae bacterium. GTDB lineage: Bacteria > Bacteroidota > Bacteroidia > Chitinophagales > Chitinophagaceae > Ferruginibacter. The sequence continues at coordinate 14,951 of JANNYY010000598.1, forward strand.
TGCTCCTATTGTGGTAAAAGATGATCCCTCCCTGTTATTTACAAATGCGGGCATGAACCAGTTCAAAGATTATTTCCTGG
>JANNYY010000599.1:0-3436 GCA_031410355.1 Chitinophagaceae bacterium
CTTTTGCAGTTTGTGCAACCTGTGTTGTAAGTTCTGTAGTAGCAAAATTCATAAATAACAATCATTGAGGCTGCAATTTACTGCATTTTAAATACTAACGAATGTTTGTATTACTATTTGGCCACCATATATCAGTTGGGACAAAATACTTAACTGTTTCTAAGAAAATGAGTAGACACGTCCTAGATAATAGTACAGATTTGGTTATAATCTTTTCTATTATAGCCTTATTTATTATGATAATCAGCCTTTTTATTTAGTTAGATAAGTGGTAATTTTAGTCTTCTTTAACCACCCACTTATGGCTACTTCAAAAAAAACTTATTGGACAGGTAATCGTATTAAGATTTTAGGAATCCTAGCAGTTGCCATTACTGCAATTACAGTAGCTTCTATTCAGGGATGGTTTTCTAAAAAGACTTCAGCGGAAAACCCTACGCAAGAAATTAATTCGCCCTCACTTGATAGTGGCACTCAAAATAATAGTCAGATAAAGCAAACAAATAATAATACTGGAGATGTAAATAATGAAATAGTCTCTGGAACAAAAACCACTACAAATAATTACACCAAAAAAGCTGAATATAAAATCAACAAAAACCCACCCTCTGAAGTAAATACAAACAATGGCGTAAATAATGGAAATATAGGAGGTAACAATAATACTGTCTACAACGTACAGAAACTGCCTCAAAGAACAATCGACGAAAATCTAATAGATCAAATAATTGCCGCAAATCCAAGAAAGTTGAATTATACCATTAGATATTATAGCAATAATGAAACCAATGCTGTTTATTTAGATTTAAGAAAGCGATTAGAAAATAGAGGGTATTTAGTTAAACAATGGGCTATACTATCATGGACTTCTCCGGCTAAAATTCAAAAAGAAATTGAAATATTTTCAACCCCCGGTGAAGACAGTACAATGGGAATAATGATTTATCCCCAAGAGCAATAACACCAATAATTGTATAATGTTTTAGAATCCATTGCAGTTTTGTAAAGCAATATCAAATCTCTCATGGTCGACTCTCTTCATGCTACTTACCGAGCTGCGAATTCATCATAATACCATTGCAGATGCCATTATTTGATGGTAAGGTAAGGAGCCGCTTTATTATAAATCTCATCAGTTACCACCAGAATTTTTTTAATATCATTCACCGATGAAAAGATGCCATGCTGCAAACGGTATTGGACTATAGCATTGGCAATATTGTAACGGAGATATGGATGTACTTTTAATTCATCTACAGTAGCATTATTAATATTGATCTTTTTAACATTGCTGTTACCCATCACCAGTTTTTCTTTTATTTTCTGAAATGTTGAATCCGGTAAACCATACGTTTCGGCAACCTGCTCCACTTTATAAAAACCACCCAGTTTTTCCCTGAATGTTATTATACGGTATGCCAGCTTACTGCCAATACCCTGCAATGCAATAAAGGCAGATGTATCGGCGTAATTTATATCAACAGTTGTAATTGTAAATTTTGGTTTTTCATAGGTATTGTTTGGTGGCACTGTTCCTGTGGGGGCAAATTTATTTTCAGGCTTTTTTTCAATCCTTACATAAGGCATCAGTCTTTTTACTTCATCTTCATGCAGGCCCCATATTTTACCAATGTCTTCCGGCTTGTAAAACCTGCCGCCCTTTGAAATATATTTTTGGATGGTGCCGGCTGTTTTCTCTCTTACACCCAGTTTTATCCAACCCTCCACAGGTAACGTGTTTGGATCAAAATAAAACAATTCGCCCTTAGATTGTTTACTGTAGTAATTTTTTTCTGAATGCTGATAATCGGGAACCTCATTAGCATCATTACTATTCCGTTTTGAAGATCCGGTACTGCTATCCTCTTTTAAATTAAGTTCTGCTATCTCTTTTTCAAATGCAGCATGGTCAACGGATTTTGGTTTAATAAAAAAGGGAAATAAAAAAGGCAGGATGATAAACAACAGGATGAGCACAACAATAGCCATGATGCCTGTACGTTCTTTTCGGGTAAAGGAAAGATATTCGGGTTGATATTTTTTTGGGTTGGCCACTGGCATCCAAGGTAGCGGTATGAATTTTTATAACCTTGGGAAAAAACCCCTAAAAACGAGGAAAAACAACAGAAAAAACTGAGGATTTTCCCCGGGTTATCTCAATAAATTCCAGTATTGCATTTTTTTATGCAGTTGTCCCGGTTCATTAATTGTATCAAATATTTTATGCTGTAAACATTTATGCAACTAAGTGAAACAACAAGGGAAAAAATAATGTCATTTATATTATGTAATGCCAATCAGTAATTCGGCTTACTATATTTTAGTTACGGAGAAAAATATTTAATCTTAATTAATCATGTCTTCCAGGAGAACCAATCCATCCCAGGCCAGTTCAATCCCTTTTGATAAACCTGCATTCACATCTTCATGCCTCCCCAGTTGATGACTGATATGTGTAAAATAAGCCGTAGGCACTTCCAGTTCCTGTACCATGGCAACAGCTTCATTCAAAGTAAAATGAGAAATATGACTTTCTTTGCGCAGTGCATTAAGCACCATCACATTGCTTCCTTTTATTTTTTGTTTTTCTTCATCATCAATTTTATTGGCATCGGTGATGTAGGTAAATCTCCCAAAACGAAAACCCAGTACAGGCATTTTTAAATGCCATACCAAAACCGGGATAACCGGGATATCACCAATCACAAACGGGCTGCCATCAATGGTATTTAAATTTAGGTTGGGTAAGCCCGGAATTTTTTTATCAGAAAAAGCATAAGCAAATTCCCTTTTTATCGCCTCCTCAGTTAATGAGTTGGCATACAGTTCCATTGGTTTCTGCTGAAAATAATTATAGGCCCTTACATCATCCAACCCCGCAATATGGTCTTTATGCGGGTGTGTAAATAAAACGGCATCAAGCTTTTTTACATTGGCCCGCAGCATCTGGTAGCGGAAATCGGGCGTGGTATCAACAACAATTGTTGTGGTTGCACTCTCAACCAAAATACTGGAGCGTAGCCGCTTGTCTTTTTTATCGGCAGATGTACATACTTCACAACCGCACCCTATCATAGGAACGCCGCTGCTGGTACCTGTACCAAGGAATGTTATTTTAAGAGGAGGAGTTTGCACCCGGCAAATGTAGGCTTTTAGCCTTGGGAATTAAAAGGAATTGGGAATTGGGAATTAGGAATTAGGTAAAAGAGTCCAATAATTTGAAGTTTCTCAGAATTTGAAAAAGGAAAGATATTTTATAGTGAGGATTCACACCTAATCCCCAATTCCCAATTCCTAATTACCTATTGCTGTTAACACTCATTACTTCATCATACATCTTCTGGCTTTCGTGTGTAAGTGCATCAAAATTTATTTCTAACTGGGGCATCAGGTCAATAAGGGCATTCATCCTGCCTTCTGTTTGAAAAAATTTATT
>JANNYY010000600.1:0-4229 GCA_031410355.1 Chitinophagaceae bacterium
CCTGAACTAAGAAGAAGAGCTACTAAAAGAGTTACCATGAACAGTATGAATTATTGGTTGGATATCGGCGACAAATTATTTGCAGAGGAAAACATAATTATAATTGAACCCAGTCGGCCCCAAAAAGATTGGAAGGCAGCGCATTTATAATTATGTTTTCCTCTGCAAATAATTTGTCGCCGATATCCAACCAATAATTCATACTGTTCATGGTAACTCTTTTAGTAGCTCTTCTTCTTAGTTCAGGAGTTCCCTTCTTTGCAATGGCAATTGCAGATATTAAAGCTTCTCCTGCTTTACTTTCAGGAAATGAAATAACCATTTTACCGCCACTCACTTTTGCTTTCACTGTTTTCTTTAAAACAGTATTTGTTCCTGCTTCACTCCATATATCCAGATCATTCAAAACAATTTTATCATTAATAGCCACATCAAATAACCGCATTCCTTTAGCATTCATACCGCCACCAATTCCCAACCATGGCTCAATAAAATACATTTCAACCAGGTATTCCCCATCTTCCAGATCAAATTCAAATTTCAATTTATCCTTTCCATACCTAAAAGATTGAAACAATTTCCAGTCTTTTGTATTTTTTATTGGCGAAAAAGTTCTTCGCTGACTTGCAAAAAATGATGGCATCCCCGGAAAATCTGTTGTCCAGGATGTTGAACCATGACCCGTGATCTCTTTATTGAATTCCCTGTCTGCAAGCCATGTATTTCCGTTTTCGTCCTGATAGTCCGGCCCACCACAATTAACACGATAAACATAATTATAGCCAGCCTGCGCTGTAGTAATTTTTCCTGCATTTCGATAAAGCCTTTCAAAATCAGGCGACTGCGGCAAATGAAGTAATACAATCGTATCTCTAGCAACAGCTTTCCCATTCACATATCCTACCGCATATAAAACATTATATTGTATGTTCACTTTGTCCCATTGAAAATGTGTACCAATGCCATTTCTTTTTTGTTTACCAAGAGAAGCGTTGTCTATATCATTAAACAGTTCCACTTCATCGCAATTGCTGTACACATAAATGGCGTCTTTAATTCCGGGTTTCATCCAGCGGTTGGGCCAGGTATGCGAAACGATGTACACCATTGGTTCTTTGTTTTTGTCTACATAATTGCTGCTGAACATATAATACGCATCCGTTGGCTCTTCCCAGGGCGTAAGTAAACCTTTGTAATTCACCGGGCCAATCCTGTCTAATTCTCTTGCCCCTTCGCCGCCCTGCACACGGCCGGGATTATCATGCGAAGTGAGTAGCCAGAAGAATTGTCCGGCAACGCTATCCTTTACGTTTTCAGCCAATCGTATTTTCTGTTCCATCAACTGTGTCATTCTATCCTCACTTAAAATTCCGTTTTGCACAAAGCCACCTTCGGTATGCCGATCAATGGTACGCCATGCGCCGTATTCGCCAACCAGGATTTGCTTTTTCAAATCGTTTCCATAAGTTGCAGGGTTACCGCCATAGGTACCTGTCCAGTTTTGCGGTACATCCCAATCGGTTCCTTCACCACCATTGCAGGTAGTTACCAGGCGTTGCGATGAGGCAGTTGGATCGAGTGAACGGATTAGTGCGGTACATTCCTCCGCAAAATCTTTGGGCAATTTACTTTCGTTTTGCAAACCCCATAAAATTACGGAAGGGTCATTGCGCCTTTCTATCACCCATTCTCTTAGCAATGTTTTAAAATTATCTCTAAATTCTTTGGTGTCATACCATACATGTGCACTCAATTGTGTCCACCAGAGAATCCCCTTTTCGTTACAAAGCTTTCCATACAATAAATTATGCGGCTGGTGCCCATCTCTAAAAGCATTGAAGCCTGCAGATTGTATCCATTTCATTCTTGCAATGATCTCTTCGTTACTGAATGCATGGCTTTGTCCTAATAAGTGCTCATACTCTGCAATCCCGTTTATAAAAACAGGTTTTCCATTTAATGTAAATTGATGGCTGGCATTTTTCCAGTTGATGGTACGAAAGCCAAATTCAGTTTCTGTTTTATCAATAAAAATATTATTTTCCTTGATGATAGAAACAATTTTATAGAGGTAAGGATTTTCTACACTCCATAAATTGGGATCCGCAATCTCAATGTCATTTTGTAAAACAGTAATTGAATCTTTTACTTTTAATGATTGTTGAAGAACAACTTCTTTTACAATTTTTCCTGCTGCATCCACCAATTGATTAACAATACTGACCTGCCTGTTTTGTTGCGAATAATTTTTTAAAGTAGTGTTGATGGATAAAGAAGCTGCATCATTTTTTATATCGGCCCAGGCATGAATACCAAATGGCCCGATACGAACATCGTTGGTAACAATTAAATGTACCGGCCGGAAAATACCCATTGGTTGGGAGCCTTCGGAGAAACCACGATCCTCACTACAGCCACCGCAAACCCAGGGCAGGTCTTTGATATCGGCAGGATGGTCCACATACACGCCCAAGATATTCTGTTTTCCAGCAACTATTACATCTGTTACATCTATTGTAAAAGTGGTTCTTCCGCCAGCATGTTTACCAACTTCGATATTATTAAGGTAGACTGTAGCGTAGGAACTTACACCTTCAAAAAATAAGAAGTATCTTTTTCCTTTTGGCTTGTATTTTAAATCAATAACCCTCGTGTACCATGCATCCCCATGACGGTTACCATGAAGCAGCCGTCTGTAACCTTCATATTCATCCCAGTTATGTGGTATATCAACCAACGTCCAGTTTTTATATACCCGAATTACATCACTGACATTATGAGGCAAAATCAATTTGCTACTACCGGCAATTGTTAGCCAGTTTTTATTTATTGGAATATCTATTCTGCTATTTTTTTGCGAAAAAGAATTAGCCCATAAAGACACAAAGGCACAAAGAAGTACAAAGGTCTTTAATGATGACCAATGAACAAAAATTTGAACGGAGCGTCGCCAATGTCGCTCCATAGTAGAACCAAAGCTTGTCCCCAAAAAAAAATTATAGTTTATTAAGCGACGCATCAAATGTATAAACCCCGTTTTTTATTGTTTTAATATTTTTAACCATACTATTATAGCGCAACAGCAAAGGCATCCCTGCTTTTGAAGTAACAGTGAGTTTCTCCAGTTTTCCATTAATCCATTTCATATCAATTACAAATCCGCCTCTTGCGCAAATACCTTTCACTTCACCATTGGGTAACGCATCTGGCAATGCAGGAAGTATATCAATAAATTTCGTGTGGCTTTGCAACAACATTTCGCCAATGCCTGCAGCGCCACTAAAGTTTCCATCAATCTGGAAAGGTGGATGTGCATCAAACAAATTGGGATAGCTGCCTGCACCACCTTTTGCCGGGCTCATCAGCATCTGTATCATTTTAAATGTATGATCACCTTCTTTAAAACGTGCCCAGCAGTTAATTTTCCAGCCCAGGCTCCAGCCGGTTGCCGCATCACCACGATACAACAATGATTGTTTCGCAGCTTTCATCATGGCGGGATTGTCATCCCAGTTTATTTCGCTTCCGGGATACATGCCCCACAAATGCGAAATATGCCGGTGCTTATTGCTAGTATCGTCAATGTCTTGCATCCACTCCTGCAATTGTCCATATTTACCAATTTTGTTTGGTGCTATTTGTTTGTATTTTTCTTCCAGTGTTTTTCTGAAAGCCGCATCAATATGCAACAATTCGCTTGCTGCAATCACATTTTTAAAAAGTGTTCTTATGATCTGGTGATCCATGGTTGGCCCGGCAACCAGTCCACCCTGTTCAGGAGAATTGGATGGCGCACTGATCAAATAACCGGTCTTTGGATCTTTAATTAGAAAAGAATTAAAAAACAATGCCGCTTCCTTTATTAAAGGATAAGCTTTGTTTTTTAAAAATACTCTATCCTGTGTAAATAAATAATGTTCCCACAAATGTTGACACAGCCATGCGCCGCCTGTAACCCATATTCCATGATTAGATGCATTAATTGGTGCAGTGCCCCGCCATATATCTGTATTGTGATGCAATACCCAACCCGGTGCATTATAATATTCCTTTGCAGTTTCTTTTCCACTCTTTGACAATTCATCAATCATCGTAAATAATGGTTGATGCATGGCAGAAAGATTCAACAATTCTGCCGGCCAGTAATTCATCTCTGCATTTGGAATGATTTGCTAACGCCACCATGGGGAAGCAAATACACTACTAACATAAATGCAGAGATGAATTAC
>JANNYY010000601.1:0-8708 GCA_031410355.1 Chitinophagaceae bacterium
TGCATTTTACATGGTGTAAATGAAAACCTGGGCTGGGCACATACGGTAAACTATGCCGACCGGCTCGATGAATTTCAACTGGAGATGAACCCAGCCAATGCTTTGCAGTATAAGTTTGACGGCCAATGGCTAAACCTGGAAGTAAAAATAATTAAACTGAAAATAAAAGGCATTCCCATTAACGTAAAAAGAAAAGTTTACTGGAGCAGGTATGGCGCTACCATGAAAAATGAACAGGGCTTTTTTTCCATTAGGCTGGGGGCCAACATGAAAATAGGTGTACTGGATGAATGGTACCAGATGAATAAAGCCAAAAACTTTACCGAGTTTTATGCAGCACTCAGCAGGCAGGAATTAAGCATGTTCAATATTATGTATGCCGATAAATATGATACCATTTTTTTTATCAATAATGCTTTAATGCCTGTTAGAGACCCATCAGAAAATTACAACTGGAAAAAAGCAGTGCCCGGCAATACTTCCAAAACTTTATGGACAACCTTCAGAACAGAAAAAGAGCTGCCGCAATACATTAATCCTAAAAGTGGTTTTTTGTTTAATACCAATCATTCCAGTTTTTTAGCTACAGACCCTGCTGATAATTTACTGTCATCATCGTTCTCAATAACAGATGGATGGGAAATGTATAACCTGAACCGGAGTGAAAGGTTTATGGAACTCCTTCCCAAAAAGGAAAAAATAAGTTACGAAAAATTTAAACAGATAAAATTTGACAGGCAACTGCCTAAAAAATGGCAATATCCATTCCAGTTTGATTCCCTGTTCTCCTTAAGCGAAAAAGATCATCCGCAACTGGCTCCTTTAATTAAAACCTTTAAAAACTGGGATGGGCGTGGAGACGCAGGCAGTAAAGGCGCTGCTATTTTTGTATTGATGTACGAACAACTGAAAAGAACACTACTGGACCGTACGCCCAGGCATCTTACTAAAAAGGAAGCAATTGATGTATTTACGTACATTAATAATTATATGCAAACCAACTTTGGAACAACCGATTTAACGCTGGGCGATGTTCAAAAATTAGTAAGGGGTGGTAAAGACTGGCCGCTGGGCGGGTTCCCCGATCTGTTATCGCCGCAATGGACGGAGCCTTATTATAACGGAAGATTAAAATCAGTTGGTGGAGACGGGCTGATTATGTTTGTACGTTTTGCAAAACAGGGTTTACCAAAAATTGAAACCATCAATATGTACGGTGCCAGTGCAAAGCCCGGCAATAAACATTACGACGACCAGGTGGACATGTATTTAAAACAACAAACAAAACCAATGACGCTTGATAAGGCTACTGTGTATAAAAATGCGGAAAGAATTTATCATCCCAAATAATTATTAAAATTTTCACGGGTTATTAATTTTAAAATAACTTTCAACCCTAAATGATCATAATCAAATGAAATCCGTACTACTCATTTTCAGCTTCCTGTTAAGCCTTAGCCTGCTTGCTTATTCTCAAAACAGGGTTACAGATACATCTGCCACCTGCATTGCTTTTTGGAAAAATAAGGAAACAAAGGTTTATCAAATTAAACATAGCAAAGAAAAGCTGGAGTCAGGAAATCAAAAATCATTAGCTGAGGGATTTTACGAAGCACACCTGAGGGTTATTGATTCTACAGAAGCAGGGTTTACCATTGAATGGATCTATAAGAATTTTAAATCCTCGCTGGAAAATGAGCATGCCCTGAACAGTTTAAATGCCATTATGGAGGGATTAAAAATTGTGTATAAAACAGATGACGTTGGCATGTTTACCGAATTAATAAACTGGGAAGAAGTAAGGGATTTTTCTTTTTCGAATTACAGGAAGGCACTGGCAGAAAAAGCCCAAAATAAAGAGTTTGTTGCCGCGTTAAATCAACTCAAATCAATCTTTCAAACCAAAGAAAACATAGAAACTCTTTTAATAAAAGAGGTACAAATGTTTCATGCTCCTTTTGGAGTTGAATATATTTCTTCGGGAACAAGTGTGGAAACACAATTGCCCAATGTTACCGGTGGTGCACCTTTTCCTGCAACAATAACCCTTAAACTTGATAAAGTTACTAGTAACGAAGCCATCGTAAGCATCAACCAAACTATAGATAAAGGAAAAGCAGGGCCCATTATTGCAACCCTGTTAAAAAAATTATCCAATTCGCCCATGGAAAACGAAGCCGAAATTAATAAGCAAATTAAAGACCTGGAGATAAGTGATATCAACCAGTTCACGTATATCTTACAAAGCGGATGGCTAACCCGCATCTTTTTTAAAAGAACAAGTAATATAGGTAAGCTGAAGCAGGTTGAAATTTATGAAATAACAGAAAAAAAATAACTGCCTCTTCATAAATCGTTTAATATGGTATTAATTTTTTCACACGCAATTCTTATTTCTTGCTGGCTGATCACCAATGGCGGCACTATCCTTAAACAATTAGCTGCAAACAAAAACCAATCGGTAAAAACACCCTCAACAATTAATGCATCAATCACTTTTTTATTCACTTCAAAACTCTCAAACTCCACAGCCATCATTAATCCACGGCTTCTTACAGTCAGGCGTCTTGACGGCTCTAAGCCGTCTGACGCCTTAGTTAAAAGAGAGAGAAATTGTGCTTCTTTTTCTTTTACCCCTTCAATCAATTTTTCATCAAGCAAAACCTCAAACGCCGCCAACCCTGCCGCACAACAAACCGGGTGGCCGCCAAAAGTATTGATATGCCCAAGCACCGGGTTGTGCGTAAAAGAATCCATTATTTTTTTATCAGCAATAAAAGCACCCATCGGCATGCCACCGCCCAAAGCTTTGCCCAACAATAAAATATCAGGCACCACATCAAACTGTTCGAAAGCCCACAATGTTCCATTACGGCCAAAGCCGCATTGAATTTCATCCAGTACCAGCAGGGTTCCGGTTTCATCACATTTTTTTCTCAACGCTTTTAACCAGCCATCTTTCGGCACCAGCACACCGGCTTCGGCCTGTATAGTTTCGGCAATTACACAGGCGGTGCGTTCAGTAATGTTTTCCAAATCTTCAAACGAATTATAATGCAGTTGCATCACATCGGGTAACAATGGGCGAAAAGCCTGTTGCCAGTATTCGCTGCCCATTACACTTAATGCTCCCTGTGTACTGCCATGGTAGGAATTTTTAAAAGAAATGATCTGTGTACGGTTCTGATATCTTTTAGCCAGCTTCATCGCTCCTTCAGTTGCTTCGGTGCCCGAGGCCGTGAAGAAAACGGAATTGAGTGATGCAGGTAAATGCGCTGTAAGTTTTTTGGCATACAGCACCTGCGGGCTTTGCACCAGCTCGCCATACACCATGATGTGCAAATAATTATCGAGCTGATTTTTAATTGCCTCAATAACTTTGGGATGCCGGTGCCCCACATTGCAAACACTAATGCCGCCAATGAGGTCAATGTATTCTTTTCCATCCGCATCAAATAGTTTGCATCCTTCGGCCTTTACAATCTCCAGGCAAAGCGGCGCTGCGGAGGTTTGCCCTATATGATTTAAAAAAAGCTGCCGGTTGGTCATGATGATTTATATAATTGCAAAATAAAGCTATCTTAAAATAAAACAGGTAAAATGTAGTTATACATCTGCCATTAGGATAAAAGGTTAAATTACCTGCAACGGGAAAAATAAAAAGCAGATAATTCTTATCTTGTAGCCTAATCTAAACTGGCCGCGTATTTTAATAAGTTATTTAATGAAGTTTTTTCTTACCCTTTTTTGTTTTTTCTCTTTATCAGGTTACTTATTGGCCCAGGATAATAATGCCCGTCCTAAAATTGGCCTTACGCTTAGTGGTGGAGGGGCAAAGGGTTTGGCGCATATTGGTATATTGAAAGCCATTGACAGTGCAGGCCTTAAAATTGATTATATAACAGGCACAAGCATGGGAGCCATTGTGGGTGCCCTGTATGCAACCGGTTACAGCGGAAACGATATTGAGAACTTAAGAAAAGTTATTGATTTTGATGTTTTGTTCTCGAACAATGTTTCGTTGAAAACGCTTTCTATGGAAGAGAAAGACCAGTACAGCCGTTTTGCCATTGAGCTGCCCTTCATCAATAATAAGATTCATTTAGCAACCGGTGTTATTACCGGGCAGGAACTCAATATGCAGTTCTCTGAACTGTTTTTTCATGTGTACAATATCCACAACTTTAATGATTTTAAAATACCGTTCAAATGTATGGCAACCGACCTGGAAACCGGCGACCTGGTGGTGATGGACACAGGCAATATCATCACTGCATTGCGTGCCACCATGGCCATTCCTTCGGTTTTTTCGGCAGTAACAAGAGATAATAAAAAATTAGTTGATGGCGGTTTGGTTAGAAATTTTCCGGTAAAAAATGTAAAGGAAATGGGTGCCGGTATTGTGATAGGCAGTAATGTTACAAACGGCCTGTCGAAAATTGATAAAATAAAGAATCCTGTTGATGTTTTATTTCAGATGGCATTTTTCAGGGAAGCGGCTGATTTTAAAGAGGAGTTGCCTTTAACCAATATCTACATTCACATGCCCATGGAAGATTACAATACCGGCAGTTTTGGAAGCAGTAAAGAAATTATGGAGATAGGTTTGGAAACAGGGCGGCAATACTATCCAGTATTTAAAAAATTAGCCGACAGCCTTAATGCTTTGGGAGCCGAAACGGTGAAGGTTCAAAATTCAATTACAAACAAAACGGTATTTATTGCAGCTTATAAAGTAAATGGCTTAAAAAAAACTACAGTGCCTTTTCTTTTTCACCTCATGAATTTTGATGACCAAAAGCATTATACGGCGGCACAGATAAACAAAAGCATACGCCGGGCCATTGGCAGCCGTTATTACGGCAGTTTATCTTATGCACTTAAACCCATAGCAGCAGATACCGTGGAAATTATTTTTACAGCCGAAGAAAATCCTAACACCTATTTAAAGGCCGGCTTGTATTATACCCGTTTCAGGGGTATTAATGTAAATGCCAATTTAACCAGCCGCGATTTTCTTATTCCAAACTCACGCAGCATGGTTTCGGTTTCTTTAGGCGAGAGCACACAAATAGAAGCCGAGCATTTTCAATATCTTGGCCGCATAAAAAATGTAGCTTTCATTGCCGGTTTCAGGCTCGATAACCAGGAAATTAAAACCTACCAGGATTTTAAATTAGATGGCGCTTACAAGCAAAATTTTTCGCAGGGTTTTATAAATTTTCAAAACAGCGGCAACAATAAAATTGCCGCAGGCATAGGCACAGCATTTGAATACATACGTTTCAGCCCTTCCATACGATCGGTAACCGAAACCAGGGGAAGGTTTACTGATATCAAAAGCTATCTTTATTTAAAATTCAATAATCTTAACCAGATATTTTTTCCAACGAGGGGTTTAAAAATTAATACAGAACTGGCCCAGGTTTACAACCAGGTACCAACCCTTACCCTTTATCAAAACGGGCTGCCGGTTATTCCTTCTAATTTAAATTTTGATAATTACACACGCATGTTCCTGGATGCCTCTTTATTTACACCGGTAAACAGCAGGCTTACTTTTTTATCTGAATTCCAGGCAGGCATAAATTTTACAAGCCAGCCCAACCCGCTTAATAATTTTTTAATAGGCGGCCTTAGCGGCAGTTTCAGAAACCAGGTACGGTTTGCCGGCTTGCAGGAAGCTACCGTTAATTCATCCAGTGTAACGGCATTGCAGGTAGGGTTGCGCTATAACCTTGGTAACAATATTTATGTTACCGGTCGCATTAATGCACTGGCAAAAGATTTTGCAACAAAAAATAATGCTACATCGGGCAAAGATATATTGACAGGTTTTGCTTTAACTTTTGCTTATAAAACACCAATTGGCCCGCTTGAATTGAGTGCTATGTATAGCGACCAGAGTAAAAGATTTCAATCTTATGTGTTGTTCGGAATTCCTTTTTGATAGAGATCTGCATTAAATTAGCAGTGTGCTTTGCTGAATAGAGCTGTAAAAGTACAAGGGAGATTCTTCTTTCCTTTTACTAAAAGAAAAGAAGAACAGAACAAGTTCACCACAATGCTAAATAGAATTACACATGTTTGGTACAAAAAAATATTACTTCATCTTCTAAACAAATCTCCTCCTTGTCCTCCCCCTTCGGGGGAGATAGAGGGGGCTGTCCTATTATGCCAGTTATTCTACCAGTTAAAGGAATACTCCCAGCATTTGGCAACAACTGTTTCATTGCACCCAATGCCACAATTGTTGGCGATGTGGTAATGGGTAACGACTGCAGCATTTGGTTTAATGCCGTTTTACGCGGCGATGTAAACAGCATCCGCATGGGAAACAAAGTAAACGTGCAGGATGGTGCCATAATTCATTGTACTTATGAAAAAGCCAGCACTACCATCGGAAATAATGTTAGCATCGGGCACAATGCAATTGTACATGGATGCGTTATACATGATAATGTGCTGATAGGTATGGGCGCTATTGTGATGGATAATGCAGAAGTTGGCAGTTATTGCATCATTGCAGCAGGTGCCGTGGTACTTGCAAATACGCAGATTGAACCGGGAAGTATTTATGCCGGCGTTCCGGCAAAAAAAGTAAAAGATATAAGCGAAGCAATGATAAGTGGCGAGATAAACAGGATTGCGGAGAATTATGTGATGTATAGCGGGTGGTACCCCCTAACCCCCTGAAGGGGGAAATTGCGAAGATAGAAGCGGAGAACAGAAGCCTCACCCCAACCCCTCTCCAAAGGAGAGGAAACTGGAAGATTGAAGCGGAAACGTGTTTTTATTTTTTTATTGGACAGACGTAGGTTCCCTGATTGAGCTTCATTGGCGACGCTCCGTTCATCTATGGTACTACTATTTAACTTTTTTCGAAGAGAAATAAAATATACCTTTAATTCATGAAAAAAGTACTACTAATCGTTGTTATGGCTTCCTTCTTATTAAGCGGATGTTTTATAAGCAGGATTTTTGGTAAAAAAGATAAGGTTGGCTGCCCAACAGACGGCAGAAATGTAGGTGCCGAAAAAATATTAGGCGGAGATGAAAAAGCCATTAAGGCAGCGAAGAAAGCCAAGTGGAGAGGCGGATGATAAGTGGTTTGTGTGTAAACATAATTTAAAATTCATTACCCAATATTCTAATCCTAAAACCTGTACCTATGTGTTACGAACTTAAAACCAGCAATGGTTGCTCCGAAGCAGTGATTGACGACAACTGCGGCATTTCAAAATTCTACGCCATTGCCAACACACTGGCAAAAGACCTGAAAGTAAACTTCCTAAACCAGATTGATGATGCGGAAACCCTTGACTGGGATTTTCAATACCGTGGTCAGTTTTTAACTTTGCATTACAGTATGTTTAACGGCGTAAGTATTTTGCCGCAGCAGAAAAAAGATGTTTCTAAAAACAACAATGTAGTAATGGAAGTTGCTCATTTTTTAGAGCACAGGGTTTATTAATGTGCTAATGTGCTGATTTGCTAATGTGCTAATGTTTGCAGCAAGCAGCTTTTACCAGCTTGTAAAAAATCTAAAATCGGAAATCTAAAATCAACAATCGTTGCTAATGTGCTAATGTTTGCAGCAAGAAGCTTTTATAGGCATGTAAAAAAATCTAAAATCGTCAATCTAAAATCTACAATCCTTAGTAGCTTTTTTCATTAATCGTTTCCAGAATATTGCAATAGCTGATGTACCTGTCCATGTGTATGCCGCCGTCTTCAACAGCCAGTTTAACGGCACAGCCCGGCTCATTTAAATGCATGCAGTTATTAAACTGGCAGTCATTTATCAAAGCCCGCATTTCGGGGAAATAGTGCGACAATTCTTTTTTTGGAATGTCAACCAGGCCTAATTCCCTTATGCCAGGTGTATCAATAATTTTTCCCCCAGCGGGCAGGTCAAACATTTCGGCAAATGTGGTGGTATGCAATCCCTTGCCGCTCCAGCCGCTCACATCCTGCGTTTTTAATTTCATCTCGGGGAAAACAGCATTTATAAAGGTTGATTTACCTACGCCGGAATGGCCGCTTAACAGGGTCACTTTATCTTTTAGTAAAGCTTCTACTTCCGCTACCCCATCTCCCTTTTCAATACTCATGGATAAAACCTGGTAGCCAATGGCTTCATAAATGCTTTTTACGGCAGCAAATTTATCTTCCTCTTTTTTGCGATACAGATCGCTCTTGTTAAAAACAATTATGGAAGGAATGTGGTAAGCTTCTGAGGTAATTAAAAACCGGTCAATAAATCCCTGCGATGTTTTGGGGTCTTTAAGCGTTGCAAACAAAAGCGACTGGTCTAAATTAGATGCAATGATATGATGCTGGTGTTTATTGGCAGGCGAGGTACGTGTGATATAATTTTTACGGCTTTTTATTTCGGTAATAGTAACAGATCCTTCCAGTTCATTTTCCATTTCAATATTAACAACATCGCCAACTGCAATGGGGTTGGTGCTGGTAAGCCCGTCAATTTTAAATTTACCCAGCAGGCGGGCATTAAAGGTTTTCAGGTGTCCTGACGGCTCCAAGCCGTCTGACACCTTAACAATGTACCAGTTGCCGGTGCTTTTATATACGGTTGCTTTCATTTGATGCGAATTTCACGAATTAAAACGAATTACACTAATTGAGTGATTTTTGCCTTTACACCAACTATTACAGGTGAGAAAAAATATTAGAAGGGTAATAAT
>JANNYY010000602.1:0-2272 GCA_031410355.1 Chitinophagaceae bacterium
CGGCCACCTTCAACGCAGTCCATATAACCTTTCATGATGTCTTTTAATTCATCACTCATGGTGGCAGAACGCAGGTTGGTAAAAAAGCCGCCGATATCTTCAGTCTCAGATTCTACAATTACTGTCCAGTAAGTACTTACAATATCCGTAAGCACTTTAACATTTACCATCCCCTGTGTTTTTTCAAAATGTGGTGCGGCCTGTTTAAACATTTTTACCAGGTCTTTTGCTTTACCCGGTTTAGCCTGAAAAACTTCTCTTATTAAATACATAAAATTGATTTTAGTCAGTAAAGATAATTTTCATTTTTTTCATTTGCAACCAGTTATTACAAAGCCCTTTAAATTTGTTATCTTTAAATAAAAAAAGATATCATGTTATACGGACAAATAAGTATTGACCCGGAAGTTATGAGTGGGACTGCCGTATTTGCAGGTACCAGGGTGCCCATACAAACTATTTTTGATTACATAGAGGCTGGTGATGATTTGGAAGTCTTTTTGGAAGATTTCCCCTCTGTAACAAAGGAAGCTGCATTAAATGTTTTAGAAATGGCAAAAACATCTTTAACATCGGAAAAAGTGCTTAATGAAAATTTTGCTTGATGAAAGTTTACCGGTTAAGCTAAGCGAATACATTAGTGGGGACCATCTCGTTTTTACTGTTAAAGATATGAATTGGCTTGGTAAGAAAAATGGAGAACTTCTACGCCTTATTATTGAAAATAGCTTCGAAGTCTTTGTTACAGCAGACCGCAACTTACCCTATCAGCAAAATTTAAATGACATTCCATTTACAATTGCAATCCTTTGCGGTGTTAACAACCGGCAACAGACTTATATAGATTTAATTCCCAAACTTTTCGCACTACTTGAACAACCCGAACTTCCCAAAGTAATTGAGATAATATGATATACTATCTGATTTCTACCTGCATTTTCAGCCACAATGGCTCTCGATATGCCAATTAATTTTCATAACATCTGTGGATATGTCATAACAGCATATTAACTTTTTTGGAACTAAATTTGCCACTCTTGATAAGTAAATAAAATTTTAAAATAAATATTATGGCACAAGAATTCACAGATGCAAACTTTAAAGCTGACGTTTTAGACTCAGATAAATTATCGGTTATTGACTTTTGGGCTGAATGGTGTGGCCCATGCCGTGCAATAGGACCTGTAATTGAAGAGCTTGCTAAAGACTACGATGGTAAAGTAAATGTTGGTAAGGTAAATGTTGATAATAATCCACAAATCTCCCAGAACTACGGCATTACCAGCATCCCTGCTATACTTTTTGTAAAAGGAGGACAGGTAGTTGATAAATTAGTAGGCGCACAGCCTAAGGCAAACTTTGTAAAAAAGATTGAGCAGCATAAATAATAAACGCTGATTAAAGTGGTTGATCTGATTTCGCAGATAAAAAAATCCCCCTGATGCTTCGGGGGGATTTTTAATGCAACAAATAGTTGAGTTGAAATAATTAATGTTGCACGCTCTCTAATGCTTTTGGATCGTGTTTGTGTTTAAAGAAAAAGAAGAACAGAAGAGCTACCACCGCAACATAAATTGAAAATGCCAGCCATATACCATGCCAATCCCTGTTTCCATCTGCAGAGGTATAATATTTTTGAATAAGCCATCCGCTAATTAAAGCCCCAAGTACAGCACCAATGCCATTTGTTACCATCATGAAGAGACCCTGTGCACTCGAACGTATGCTTGCATCAGTTGTAGTTTCAATAAATAATGAGCCCGAAATATTAAAAAAATCAAATGCCATACCATACACTATACAGGAAAGGATGATCATCCACAATCCGCTGGCGGGATCGCCATAAGCAAACAGGCCGAAACGTAAAACCCAGGCCAGCATTGATATCAGCATAACATTCTTAATTCCAAAACGCTTTAAAAAGAATGGAATGGCGAGGATAAAGAGGGTTTCAGAAATCTGTGATATGGACATGATGAGAGTTGATCTTTTTACAACAATAGATTCAGCATACACAGGATTTTTTGCAAACTCTGATAAGAAAACATCTCCATACATATTTGTTAATTGCAGAAAATGCAACCTGGGTAGAAAAACTAGGCCTTAAAGCCTTTGCCTTATTCGGAAGTTCAAAAATGGCGTTGTTCTTTCTTTTCTCCATGTTTTTAGGAGCTGCTTTGCAATTAACAAATATGTATGGAGATGTTTTCTTATCAGAGTTTGCAAAAAATCCTGTGTATGCTGAATCTATTGTTGTAAAAAGATCAACTCT
>JANNYY010000603.1:0-9305 GCA_031410355.1 Chitinophagaceae bacterium
ATAAGTTTTAAAGAATAATAAAAATGAGTACAAGATTTAAACCAAAGTTCAATATTAAAAAGGGCGATTCGGTAGTAGTAATTACCGGTGAAGACAAAGATTTGAAGAAGCCCCGCAAGGTATTGGAAGTTATTTTGGAAAAAAGCCGTGTATTGGTTGAAGGTGTGAACATCGTAACCAAGCATACAAAGCCTACCGCTCAAAATACAAAGGGTGGTATTCAAAAAATTGAAGCGCCCATCGCTATCAGTAATGTGATGCTTTGGGATGCAAAAGCAGGTGGCCCAACTAAAGTTAAACGCACCAGGGAAAACGGTAAATTAGTAAGAATCGCAAAAAAATCAGGGGAGGTAATAAAATAATGAGCACAACAATAAACAAACCCAGGTTAGCAGATAAGTACAAGAAAGATGTTGTACCTGCTTTAATGAAAAAATTCAGTTATAAAACTGTAATGCAGGCGCCAAGATTAACCAAGATTTGTTTGAATCGTGGTGTGAACGGAGCAGTAACAGATAAGAAACTGATTGACATCGCTATTGATGAGTTATCAAACATAACCGGTCAAAAAGCTGTGGCAACCATGTCAAAGAAAGACATTTCAAACTTTAAGTTGCGTAAGGATATGCCCATTGGTGCAAGAGTTACACTTCGTGGAGTTAAGATGTATGAATTTTTAGACAGGCTTGTTTCTGTGTCTTTACCACGTGTGCGTGATTTCAAAGGTATCAACGATAAGTCGTTTGATGGCCGCGGAAACTACACATTAGGGGTTACAGAGCAAATCATTTTTCCGGAAATTGATATTGATAAGGTGAATAAAATTACCGGCCTGGATATCACTTTTGTAACAACAGCCGGTACCAACGAAGAAGCATTTGAATTGCTGAAAGAGTTGGGAATGCCTTTTAAAAACGTAAAAAAGTAAAATAGTTAATGGTTAATAGTTAATGGTAAACCGATAACGATTAACTGATAACAATTAACCAATAACAGATAACAAAAATTATGGCAAAAAAATCAATTGAAGCCAGGCAAAGAAAGCGTGAAGTAATGGTTGCGAAGTATGCTGATAAAAGAGCAGCTTTAAAAGCAGCCGGTGATTATGCAGCTTTGGACTTATTACCAAAGAACGCATCCCCGGTTCGTTTAAAAAACCGTTGCCAGTTAACAGGCCGCCCAAGAGGTTATATGAGACATTTTGGTTTATCCCGTAACATGTTTCGTGATATGGCATTGCAGGGTAAAATACCGGGCATAACAAAAGCAAGCTGGTAAGAGGCCGTTGATCGTGAATCGTTGATCGTTGAGCGGAAAGCGAACAACCAACAACGGGCAACGAACAACCCTACCGGGATATCGCATTGTAAAAAAATTATTTAATCAATTAACTGAAATAACAATGGTTACTGATCCAATCGCAGATTATTTAACAAGAATTCGTAACGCACAGATGGCTAACCATCGTATTGTAGAAATACCTGCAAGCAATCTGAAAAAGCGCATTACTGAGATCTTGTACGATAAAGGATATATCTTAAAATACAAATTTGAAGATGACAACAAACAAGGCCTGATCAAGATCGCTTTGAAATATGATACTACAACTAAATTACCTGTAATACAGAGTTTGGAAAGAGTTAGCCGACCCGGATTGCGTACGTATGCAAAACCAGATGAGTTTAAGCGTGTAAAAAATGGTTTGGGCGTTGCTATTGTTTCTACATCTAAAGGTGTAATGACAGATAAAGAAGCCAAGGCACAGAATGTTGGCGGAGAAGTGCTTTGCAATATTTACTAGTAGCAATTGGTAGCAAGATACAAGTAGCAAGTATCAGGAATACAGAAACTAATGCTAATCTTGCTACTCGATACAAATATCTTGATACTGATACTAAAAAATGATTTGACAATTAATCCGCCAGCCGGCGGATGAACACGAATCGAAAAATAACAAATTTAAAAAAACCGACAATGAGCAGAATAGGAAAAAAACCAATTGAAGTACCGGCTGGCGTAACCATTACAGTTAATGCTGAGAATGTAGTTACCGTAAAAGGCCCTAAAGGTGAATTGAAAGAAACACTTGACAGGGATATGATGATCGAGATCAAAGATGGTTTTGCTAATGTAACCCGTCCAACAGATCAGATCCGCCACCGTGCCATGCATGGCTTATACCGTTCACTGGTTGGTAATATGGTAAAAGGTGTTACAGAAGGATATACAAAAAAATTAGAACTGGTGGGTGTGGGTTTTAAAGCTTCTGCCCAGGGTAATCTTTTAGATATGGCTTTAGGATATTCACATAATATTGTTTTTGAAATTCCTAAAGAATTATCTGTTGTTACTTCCCAGGAAAAAGGTCAAAATCCAATGATCAGTTTCGAAAGTATAGACAAACAATTGATAGGACAGGTTTGTGCAAAGATCAGGAGCCTGCGTAAGCCGGAACCATACAAGGGTAAGGGTGTTAAATTTGCAGGTGAAGTATTGAGAAGAAAAGCAGGTAAATCTGCAGGTAAATAAAATGTGCTGATGTGCTAATTAGCTAATGTGCTAATTTCTTACATCGCAGATAGGTTTTGGTAATGGTAAAGCTGTTTAATCTTAAAGAATCAGCACATTAGCAAATTATCGAATTATCAAATTAATTCCCTGGCAGAATCAGGGAGAAAAAATAAAATAACATGAACAGTAAATCAAGCGCAAGAGTAAAAATAAAATACCGCATCCGTAAAAAGATAAGCGGTGCTGCGGCAAAACCAAGGTTAAGTGTTTTCAGAAGCAACAGTGATATCTATGCACAGTTAATTGATGACAACAATGGTGTAACATTAGCCGCAGCATCATCAAGACAAAAAGATATCCTTGCACAAAAAGCGCCTAAAATTGAAAAAAGTAAACTGGTTGGTGCTGCTATTGCAACAAAAGCAAAAGAACTTGGTATATCAACAGTAGTTTTTGACCGTGGTGGTTATATCTACCATGGCCGTGTTAAAGCAGTTGCTGAAGGTGCAAGAGAAGGCGGTTTAGTTTTTTAATTATAAAATTTCTAATAAGAAAATAGATGTCAAATAATATATCAAATAAAGTAAAAGCAGGTGACCTGGAATTGAAAGATAAGGTTGTTGCCATTAACCGTGTAGTAAAAACAACAAAAGGTGGTCGTGCCTTTAGTTTCTCTGCATTAGTTGTAGTTGGTAACGAAGCCGGGGTTGTTGGTCATGGTTTGGGAAAAGCCAAAGAAGTGCAGGAAGCCATCACAAAGGGTATTGAAGATGCTAAAAAGAATTTAATAAAAGTTCCTATTATGCATGGCACCATACCTCACGAACAATTGAGTAAGGAAGGCGCAGCTAAAGTGTTTATTAAACCTGCAGCCCATGGTACCGGTGTAATTGCCGGAGGTAGTATGAGAGCGGTTTTGGAAGCAGCAGGTATTACAGACGTGCTGGCAAAGAATTTAGGTTCTGCTAATCCAACCAATGTTGTAAAAGCAACTTTTAAAGCATTGGCTACATTACGTGAACCAATTGCTGTTGCAAAAACACGGGGTATTTCTTTAAAGAAGGTATTTAACGGATAAAATCAGTTAGCAGTCGCGAGTCGGCAGTTAGCAGTCAAAAGACAGTTATGAAAAAGATAAAAGTAACACAGGTTAAAAGTGTAATTGACCGTTCGGAGCGCCAGAAAAGAACAATGGTAGCTTTAGGGTTAAGAAAAATGAATGCTTCAGTTGAAGTAGAAGCTACTCCACAAATATTGGGTATGGTTACTAAAGTTAATCACCTGGTAAAAGTGGAAGAATTAGGCTAATCTGCAAATATGCAAATGTGCAAATTTGCAAATGATGGCATCGGGGCTTGAGCTGATAGCAATACAGAATAAATTTTGAAATAAATTTTGCACATTTGCTCATTAGCAAATCTGCACATTAAAAAAAACAAGCGAGGGGTGATTCCCCGTAAGTACAAAATCAAAAAATAAAATGAAACTACACACACTCAAGCCTGCAAAAGGCGCAACACACAAAGAAAAGAGAATTGGCCGTGGTGAGGCAAGTGGTAAAGGTGGTACATCTACCAAAGGTAATAAAGGCGGACAAAGCCGTACCGGTTACAAAAGCAAAATGGCACACGAAGGCGGCCAGATGCCTATTCAACGACGCATTCCAAAGCGTGGTTTTAAAAACAATAACCGTATTGAATTTAAAGTTTTAAACCTGGGCCAGATAGATACCCTGGCAGAAAAATATAACATTACAGAATTCAGCCTGCAGAATTTATACATTAACGGCTTAATAAGCCAGTTTGATAGTGTAAAGGTTTTAGGCAACGGCGAACTGAAAGGTAAGTTCACTTTTAAAGTGAATGCCGCCAGTGAAAAAGCAAAAGCAGCTATTGAAGCAGCCGGAGGTTCTATCGAGATAATAAAATAATTTCACGATATTTGCCCGACCCACGCATAGCGGGTCATTTTTAATTTAGCGCAAACCACTTAAATCGTTTAAATTCTGTGAAGAAGTTCATTACAACACTAAAGAATATCTGGAGCATAGAGGAACTGCGTAATAAGATAATGTTCACTTTAATATTGATCTTTATCTACCGTTTAGGTTCTTTTATAGTATTGCCGGGTATAGATCCAAATAAATTAGCCAGTCTTACTGACAGCACCAAATCTGGTATGCTGGGTTTACTTGATACATTTGTAGGAGGTGCTTTTTCCAAAGCATCAATTTTTGCATTAGGTATCATGCCTTATATTTCGGCTTCTATCTTTATGCAATTGATGACCATACTGGTTCCTCAAATGGCTAAAATTCAGAAAGAAGGAGAAAGCGGCAGAAAGAAAATTAACCAGTGGACGCGGTACCTTACTGTTATCGTAACTGCATTTCAGGCAGCCGCATATATTAGTTATTTAAAAAGCCCCGGCAATGTGGAAGCTATCATTCCTGCTTTCAGCGCTTATTTCTGGGTGTCAACAGTTGTAATACTTACCGTAGGTACATTGTTTGTAATGTGGCTGGGCGAAAAAATAACTGATAAAGGTTTAGGTAATGGTACTTCCATCATCATTATGATTGGTATCCTTGCACGTTTACCGCAATCATTTGGGCAGGAGTGGGCGGCAAGAATTACCGGTGGCGCAGGCGGTATTCTTATTATATTAATTGAAATAGTGCTGCTTATTGCAATTATAATGGGTGTTATCCTGTTGGTACAGGGTACCAGGAAAGTTCCTGTTAATTATGCTAAACAAATTGTTGGCAACCGCCAGTTTGGTGGTGCAAGAAACTTTTTACCATTAAAAGTAAATGCATCTGGTGTAATGCCAATCATCTTTGCCCAGGCAATATTATTTTTACCAACATTATTTTCATTTGGTGGTAAGGCATCCTGGACAAAATATTTTACTGACCACACAAATCTTGGTTACATGATCGTATATTCAATAGCAGTTATTGCGTTTACTTTCCTGTACACGGCGCTGATATTTAATCCAAAGCAGATGGCCGATGAATTAAAACGCAATAACGGTTTTATACCTGGTGTTAAACCGGGGCAGCCTACTGCAGATTATATTGGAACCATCATGGATAGAATTACCTTACCAGGTGCTGTATTACTGGCATTGATAGGTATTCTGCCGGGTATCATTCAATTGTTGTTTGGTATGACACAGGGCTTTGCTACTTTCTTTGGCGGTACTTCACTGTTGATCATGGTTGCTGTTATTTTAGATACATTACAGCAGATAGAAACCCAGTTATTAATGCGTCAGTACGATGGGTTAATGAGTAGCGGAAGAATTCAGGGGAGACAGCAGCAAGGTGTTTCTGCAGGAATTTAATTTAATAAACCCCTTTGCGGGGACTTAAAAAATAATACTTAAGCCCCGACTGAATAAGTCGGGGTTTGTTTTGAAATTTATTAATTAAACACAATAATTCTCTGCCAACTGGCACATTAAGGGTATGATTCACTACAAGAGCAAGGCTGAAATTGAATTGATGAGAGTA
Source organism: Chitinophagaceae bacterium (assembly GCA_031410355.1). Lineage (GTDB taxonomy): Bacteria > Bacteroidota > Bacteroidia > Chitinophagales > Chitinophagaceae > Ferruginibacter. The sequence continues at coordinate 6,029 of JANNYY010000603.1, forward strand.
AGCTGTTTACTTGTTAGTGAAACACTTACCTTGCTGGCATCTGCTATTAAACCGGGAATTACCACCCTTCGCCTTGAAAAAATGGCACATGAATTTATTCAGGACAATAAAGCTGTACCTTCTTTTAAGGGGTACCATGGTTATCCATTTGCAACTTGTATTTCTGTTAACGATGCTGTTGTACATGGCTTTCCTGATAATAGAGAGTTAATAAATAGTGATCTGGTTTCTATAGATATTGGAGTATTCAAAAATGGGTTTCACGGCGATCATGCTTATACTTTTGGCGTTGGAGAGATAAGTGAAGATGTAAAAAAGTTAATGCGGGTTACAAAAGAATCGCTGTATAAAGGAATTGAAAAAGCCGTACATGGCAACCGGGTTGGAGATATTGCTTATGCTATACAAGATTATACCGAAAAGCAACGTGGCTATGGCGTAGTAAGAGATTTGGTAGGCCATGGCCTTGGCCGCAATTTACACGAAGATCCGCAGGTTCCTAATTTTGGAAAGCGTGGCACAGGAGCCAAACTAAAAGAAGGAATGGTGATTGCTATTGAACCCATGATAAATATGGGTACCAAAGATGTTTTTCATGGTAAAGACGGCTGGACAATTCTTACGGCTGATAAAAAACCATCTGCACATTATGAACATGATGTTTGTATTCAAAGAGGCAAGGCCGATATTTTATCTTCATTTACAGCAATAGAAGCAGCCGAAAAAGCGAATGCAGATCTTTGCTCAGATTATTGATCATTTTGAAACTCAGGCAACATGCCTCAAGGGGACGAATTTTTATAGCTTGCTTCTCCCTTGTGGCTAATAACTTGCAGCTAATATGGCTATATGAATAAGAAGCAATTAGTAGTAATTGGAGGTGGCGCTGCAGGTTTTTTTTGTGCCGTTAATGCAGCAAGATTAAACCCGGCTATTGAAGTGATCATTCTGGAAAAATCTAATAAACTCTTAAGTAAAGTAAAAGTAAGTGGTGGAGGCAGGTGTAACGTAACCCACGCCTGTTTCAGCATTGCCGACATGATCAAAAAATATCCGAGAGGCTCTTCATTTTTAAAAAAAGCATTCCATCAATTTTTTACTGTTGATACCATTGCCTGGTTTAAAGAACGGGGCGTAGCTTTAAAAACAGAAGCAGATGGCAGAATGTTTCCAATAACTGGCAACTCTCAAACCATTATTGATTGCCTGGTGAAGGAAGCAAATAAATTTAACGTTGATATCAGGATGAATAAAGAAGTAAAACAGTTGGCAGTTGGCAGCAGGCAGTTTGCAGGTGATAGAGGATTTGAACTTCACTTTTTGGATAACACAATTTTACAAGCAGATTATGTTTGCATTGCAAGTGGTGGTTATCCAAAAATAATACAGTACAATTGGTTGAAAAATGCTGAACACAGTATTGAAGAACCCGTGCCTTCTCTTTTTACATTTAATATGCCTGGCAATACAATAACAGCATTAATGGGTGTTAGTGTTGAAAATGTTAGTGTAAAAATTGTTGGATCAAAACTATCTGAACAAGGCCCTTTGTTAATTACACATTGGGGAATGAGCGGGCCTGCAATTTTAAAACTTTCTGCATGGGGCGCAAGGGAATTAACAATAAAGAATTATCATTTTTCAATACTAATTAACTGGATACCGGATTTTAATGAAAACAGTTTACGTGAAAAAATTCAAAAACTTCGTTTTGAACTGGCAGCACAAAAAATAATTAACCGGAATCCTTTTGCACTTCCAAACCGTTTGTGGGAATATCTTTTAATTGAATCTGGCATTAAGGCAGATCTGCGCTGGGCTGATCTTCCTGCCAAAGAACAAAATAAACTGATCAAAAATTTATGTGCCAAAGAATACCAGGTAAAAGGCAAAACTACTTTTAAAGAAGAGTTTGTTACTGCCGGCGGTATTGAATTAAATGAAATTGATTTTAATACTATGCAAAGTAAAAAGCATGAGGGTTTATTTTTTGCAGGGGAGATAATTAATGTAGATGGTATTACCGGTGGTTTCAATTTTCAAAACGCCTGGACAACGGGCTGGATTGCGGCTAAAGCCATAGCAGGTTTAGAAGTTTAGGAGTTTAGAGGTTAAGGAGTTTGAAGGTTTAGAAAGTTGCTTGAAATTTAAAATATCGAAACTAAACTTCTAAACTCCTTAACCTCTAACCTTCTTTCAATCTTCACAAATTCTTCACTTCTGTATTTCTTTGCCAACTGCATTTCAGTTACTTTTGCCTCTACTCAAGGGCATGAAAAAAATAGACCGCTACATACTGGTAAAATATCTCACAACATTTTTCTTTTGTTTGATTTTATTTACAGCTATTGTTGTTGTGGTAGATGTAAGTGAAAAAACAGACAACTTCGTAAAATCAAAACTGCCTATCTCCCGAATTATTACGGATTATTATTTTGGCTTTATACCCCGTATAGATGCCATGCTTTTTCCCCTCTTTGTTTTCATTTCGGTAATATTTTTCACCAGTAAAATGGCGGGCAGGTCCGAGATCATCGCCATTCTCAGCAGCGGGGTAAGTTTTAGCAGGTTATTATTGCCGTATGTTATTGGCGGTATTTTTTTATCTGCCCTTTTGTGGGTGGGTTATCAATATGTTGTGCCAAAGGCAAATCTTAAATGGGGCAATTTTGAAGCAAAATATATTGATGGCCCGGTAAATCCCGAAAGCAATAACACCAGCCACAAAAGAAACCTTTATTTTAAAATGGATACCAATACGTATGTTGGCATCAGGGACTATGATACCATTTTAAAATCGGGTAGTGGGTTTTTTGTACAGCAGTTCCAAAAAAATAAACTGGTTTACAATTTACGGTCCGAACAGTTTAACTGGGACACTACAACCCATAAATGGAAACTTTTAAATGTAGTAGAACGCAGGCTGGACAGTATTTCGGAACGGTTGACCAAATCACCTGAATTGGTAATAGGTTATAATTTTAAACCACGCGACCTGCGCAAAGATGAATACATGAAAGACCAGTTGCCTACGCCCGAACTTAATGAATTTATAAAATTAGAAAGGCTCCGCGGCTCCGAAAGCCTGAATACACTGCTGGTGGAGCGATATAACAGGGATGCCATCCCGGTTTCCGTTTTAATACTAACCATCATCGGCGCAGTACTGGCATCACGCCGTATAAGAGGCGGTAGTGGCGTACACCTTGCTATTGGTGTAATTATAAGTGTGCTGTACATCCTGTTCAGCAGGTTCTCTTTAGTTTTTGCCACCAAA
>JANNYY010000604.1:0-8551 GCA_031410355.1 Chitinophagaceae bacterium
GGATATGAGTGATGAATCTGTGCCGGAAGTTTTCACCGGCAGTTACGAAGGTATTATTCCCATGCTTAAGCGTTGGTTCAGTTCTTCCCAAAGTTCTGATATGCTGAGAAGCTGGGTTGAAAAATATATGGAACTGGCTCCCTGCACATCCTGCAATGGCACAAGATTAAAAAAAGAAAGCCTTTGGTTTAAAATTGATAAAAGAAATATTGCGGAACTGAGCAGTTTAAATTTAGATAACCTGGCTGCCTGGTTTGATGGTATTGAGTTGCGCCTGAGCGATAAACAAAATGCCATTGCCAAAGATGTTTTAAAAGAGATCAGGGAACGGTTGCAATTCTTGCTTGATGTCGGGCTAACTTATCTATCCCTTAACCGTTCCTCTAAAAGCCTTAGTGGTGGAGAATCGCAGCGGATAAGGCTGGCAACACAAATTGGCTCACAGTTACAGGGCATCACTTATATTTTAGATGAGCCAAGTATTGGTTTACATCAGCGGGATAATCAACGGTTAATTGCAGCCCTGCAAAATTTACGTGATATTGGCAACAGCGTTTTAGTTGTTGAGCATGATAAGGATATTATGCTGGCATCTGATTACCTGGTTGATATTGGCCCATTGGCTGGCAAACATGGCGGCGAAATTGTTGCCATGGGTACACCGCAAACTATCCTGGATTCAAATTCTGAAACGGCTCAATATTTATTAGGCACAAAAAAAATTGAAGTTCCAAAAGAACGAAGAAAAGGTAACGGAAAGTTTATAGAGTTAAAAGGCGTGAAAGGGAATAACCTGCAGGATGTAGATGTGAAATTTCCGTTAGGAAAATTGATACTGGTTACAGGAGTGAGTGGCAGTGGCAAATCTACCCTGGTAAATGAAACGCTGTACCCGTTGCTGAGTAAATTCTGTTATAATTCTAAAGCAAACCCTTTGGAGTATAAAACAATAAAAGGTTTGGAGTTGATTGATAAAGTGATAGAGATTGACCAGAGCCCGATTGGCCGAACACCCCGGAGCAACCCGGCAACTTACTGTGGTTTCTTTACCGATATCAGAACTTTATTTGCATTGGTGCCCGAAGCAAAAATAAGGGGTTATAAAGCTGGGCGTTTTTCCTTTAATGTAAAAAGCGGCAGGTGCGATGTTTGCGAAGGCGGCGGCATGCGTGTTATAGAAATGAATTTTTTACCGGATGTGCATGTGCATTGCGAAAAATGTAATGGCAGAAGATACAACAGGGAAACTTTAGAGATACGTTACAAAGGAAAATCAATCAGCGATGTGCTGGATATGACCGTTGATGAAGCAGTTGAATTTTTCCAGGCAGTGCCATACATCTACCGTAAAATAAAAGTATTGCAGGATGTTGGTCTTGGTTATATTACCCTTGGGCAAAGCGCTGTTACATTAAGCGGAGGTGAAGCACAAAGAGTAAAACTATCAACGGAATTAGGAAAGAAGGATACCGGCAAAACCTTTTACATACTTGATGAACCTACTACCGGTCTTCACTTCCAGGATATTAAGCATTTGCTTGAAGTGATAAATAAATTGGTTGACAGGGGCAATACCGTGCTGGTAATTGAACATAATATGGATGTGATTAAAGTAGCCGACCATATTATTGATATTGGACCCGAAGGGGGCGATGGCGGAGGCTTGGTTTTATTTGAAGGGCTGCCGGAAGAACTGGTTAAAGTAAAAGAAAGTTTTACAGGTAAATATTTACAGGCCGAACTTAAATAAAAAATCCATGCCTCATAAACATGGATTTTAATTTAATAAAGTGTAAAGATGTCAACGAAGTCTGAATATTGTGGTTTCAGAGGTAATCCTTTAATATTAAAATATCTTAACTATCCCCGGGGGTTAACTTCTATCGTATCACATACACTTATTAAATATTTATTTAAATAATTGAAATATCAATATCATAGCGGTTCCAAAAATCAGCACCGCTTTTAATGATGCCGGGTTAAATTGAAAATTGCTGCTCATTTTTATTCTTTTTTTTAATAAACCGCAGGGCATCTTACTTGCCTGGCAGCCTTTTTGGAAAATGAACTTTCATAAATTTCGCCCAACCGTAAACCGATTTTCATCATTACCGAAAAGTAAGTATCACCATTTTTGGTATCGCCTCTTTGTGTATTTGCCGGGTACCTTGTCATGCCGGGATAAATGATGCCGATTGATTTATCAGATAATTGGGTAGCTAAAGCCGCCTCCTGCGCCGGTAAATATTTGTTATAAACCGAGGCTTCTATATATTTTGTACTTACATCATCAATATAATCAGTAAATGTTTTCCTGTATAAAAGCTCTGCACTTAAATTTAACCGGTCCGAAGCATAATATTTTAATCCTGCACCAATTGGGATATTTACCTGTGTTAATTTATAAGGTTTACTGTATGGATATTCAGGCATTCCCTGTCCTTCCAGGCGCAATGGTTGCAGGTAGTACCAGCTTTTATTTCCGGCAGCATCTGTTAAAGAGCCTTTGGGATTGAATTTAAAAAAACCGATGCCTGCAAGTGCATAAGGCCTCAGCCGGGGTTCATATTCCGACAGTTTAAGCATCATGGTCGGAAAAATTTCCAAAGCTACATAGCCTTCTACAACCGTTGTCTTAAAATCAAGATTACGTTGTTTGCGCCACAATTCATTAATGCCAGTGGTAGTAATAATATCATCGCTGCCCTGCAGGTAAGTAACATCGGCAGCCACTCTTATACCCACCCAGTTTTTTGGATACATAGTAATAAAAACGCCCTTCATCATTTTTGTGAATTCCAGGTTTATGTCTTTTATATCGTTGGTACCTTTACCGGAATTGCCACCCAGGTCGCCCAGGAAGAAGCTGGGGCCAAAGTTTACACCTATTTCCCATTTTGCTTTTTCGCCAAAAAGATAAGTTTGTGAATATGATCTGGAGAGAATGATGAAGCAGAACAACAGCAGAACAGCATGTTTAATTACAACATTGTGTAAAAATGGCTTCATTAGAAAATCAGGTTTAGTTTTTCTTACTATTAGGATAATTGGTATGGCTAAAACATTACTCCCTTAAATGACGGGGAAACATTTTATAAACCACGATTTTAAAACGGCAAACCGTAAAAAATATTGCTCCCTAAAGGCAAATTATTTGTGCAAGATCATTTCTATGTGAGGTATTCCATCTTCCAGGTATTCATCGCTGCATTGTATAAAGCCGAGCGATTGATAGAATTGGGTAAGATATACCTGTGCACCAATTTTTATTTGGCTACAATTAAATGCGCTGAAAGTAAGGCTGATGCTCTCTTTCATTAATTGCCGGCCTGCGCCAGTATGGCGGTATGCCGGTGAAGTTACCACCCGGCCAATGCTGGCTTCTGTATAAGAAACTCCCGGGGGAATAATACGGGTATAAGCCACCAGCTTCTCTGCATCCCAGCCGCAAAGGTGCATTGATTGCTGATCTTTATTATCCGCATCCTGGTAAACACAGTTTTGTTCTACCACAAAAACTTCATTTCTTAACTGCATAATGGCATAGAGTTCCTTTGCAGTCAGTTCATCAAATTTTTTAAAGATCCAGTTTAGTTGCATGGTTTAAAGCCCCCTCTATCTCCCCCGAAGGGGGAGGACATGGAGAAGATTATGTTTTATATTTTTTTTGTCCAAACAGTTTTATTTCAATTTAGCTTCATTGGCAAGGATACTTAGTTATTATTTCTTTTTTGTAAAAAGAAATAAATAACCACTCTTGTACTACATAGCATTGGGGAACATTAAAGGCCCTTATTTGTATTCTCCATTTTAAACAACATTATACCGGCAATAGATTTTGCCCTTATTTTAGCAAGCTCAGCAATTTTTCCTTCAAACAAATCATCAACCGCTGCATTAAATAATTGTAACCAACTTTTAAAATGTTCTTTTTGTAAAGATATTTTTTTATTCAGGCCGTAATGTACTTCCATAGCATTTTTCTTATACACCGGGTTGTCTAATAAAATGGTTTCCCAAAAATCAACTATCAGGGGAATATGTGTTTCCCAATCCATATCTGCCACTTCAGTAAATATAAACCCGATCGTTTTATCCTGTTTTACATGCTCATAAAAATTGCCTATAAATTTTTCTATATCAGCCCTGCTGGTAATATCAGGTTTCATTTTATTTTTTGGTTTAGATAAGGCAATATCTCCTGCAAGCTTACCGGTTTTTGCTGGTCATCAATTTCAATTACTATGCAATAGCCATCGGCACCCCCGGCAGCTTTTACTGCATTTACTAATTTTTGCTGGTCGCTTTCAAGTCTTTTGCCATCAACAGTACTCCATATTTCTTTGCAGGTTAAGCAACCTTGTGTTGGTGTTAATGGATAATAAGGTTTGTTTTTATAATACTCCGGGTTAACTGTTGTGCCATGTGCAATAATTTCAGTTCTTCCCGCCATACCTGCATACAGGGATTCATAAAGGGGCTCGTAACTTCTCAGGGTTTCGGGTAAAAATTTTTCATACAATTCTTTTGTCCGTGATGTATCAGCCATTAAACTGTCTTTAAAAAAATGCCGGTTCGGGGTTTCAACAGGCATGGTAAGTTGTATATTTTCCGTTGGGCCAATGAAAGCACTTCTGCTTACTTCAAATCCATACATCCGAAAAATGCCTTGTGGCGTATTACCATTAGTTAAATACCCCGGTAAATTAGTTATGCTTCTTGCCAGTTGGGGCACAGAAAATATATTGCCTTTTTCATCTTTAATAAAATCCCCGTTTTTACTCCTTACAATTGCAATACCCGGGTAGTTCCTGTTTTTACGCTGCAGGCTAAATACAATTACATTTCCGCTTAAATAATCTGGGGCAAATAATTTTTGCAGGTTTATATCAGCTATGGTTTTGCCAGGTATTTTATCAGCTAACCTGCTTACTAAGCTGCGGAGGATAGCATAATCATTTCTTTCTTTAACCGAATCAATTTTTTTGTTTGTAAGATCAGTTATTTCAGATTGAAGTGTAATGCTGTTGCCGCAAAGCATTAAATATTCGGCACACATAGCAAATATTTTGCTGTTACTGGTTTGCAACAATAATTTATGAACTGCTGATGTGTAGTTTTTGATCTGCAAAGTATAAATCAATTCCAAAGCTGCCCTTTGAAAACCAATACTTCTTTTTTTAATAGAAACAAATGCAGACTGGATTTTATTATCTGCAAACGGCGATCTGTAATTAATTAATTCCATTGCATAAAATGCATCCTCCCAGTACTCTTCGGTACTGTCGCACAAAACCAATGATAAATTTTTATTGATGCTGTTGTTTACGAGGTTGCGGTATTCTTTTGCCCGGTTTTCTTTTGTTGTATTTAATGCAAAAGGTATTGGTTCAGTTTGAGCAGTACCATTTAAACACAAAAAAAACAATGCATAAATAGTTATGTAAATTGATCTCATCATCGTCACAAAGTAAAATAAAAAAAGCATCCACCAAAAGATGAATGCCCGCCTATACAGGCTTGTATAATTAATTACAACAAATATTACTGAACATTGGCAGCTAAAAACACGCCTACCTTATTATATGCATCGGTATAGTTAGCAACGGTCCAGGTATCTCCATGGCCCAGGCCGGCATACAGAACATATTGATTAACTACATTAAACAGGGTTAATTTATCAGCCAGGGCCTTCGATTGCCTGGTTGCATTTACCAAAGGATCGGCGCTTCCCTGTAAAATTATGGTTGGGCAATTTAAAGCATCAACAAATTGTATGGGGCTCGATGACTGGTATAATGCAGCATTTGTGGTTGGCGTACCGCTCATTAAACCTGCAATAGCCGCTTGCGGAACCGTTCCGGGATTGTTATACAGGTCAACCATATCTGTTGGCCCAAAAAAATCAACCACCGCTTTTATTTTTATGGGTGAACGGTATTTATATGCCTGCAATAACGCTAAATGGCCGCCGGCACTTCCTCCCACCAACACAAATTTGTCACTCACCAGGTAGGTTGCCCGGTTACCATAAATAAATTCAACTGCAGCTTTAGTATCCATTTCCTGTGTTGGAAAAAGGTTACTGGGGAAGGCGGCTAACCGGTAATTAATATTAAAGATTGCATAATCCGGAAAGCGTTTTTTCAATGTATCAATCTGCGTGGCAAAATCAGTTTTATCTCCTGATGTCCAGGCACCACCATGTATGAGAATCATAACTTTAGTGGCTGTAACACTGCGGTTGGCAGGCAGGTAAATATCCATTTTTTGTTTGGCATCACTGCCATACGCTACATCAGGTGTGGTTTGTGCAGCAATATTTGCTGTGCCGCTCACTGTGGTATCTTTATTACAGGAAAACAGGGTTGCAGTAATAACTACTGCAATTAATAATTTATTCAGCTTCATTACAAAGGGTTGCATGTATATTTAATTTAGTAAGAAATGAGATTATGATATATTAAAGATAGAAATAATTACGGCATCAAAAAAATATTGAAAGAAATATGCTCTCTTTTGCATTAAAGTTAACTTTTTATAAATACGCTGTCAATTTTTTCACTTAGTTTGTCAATCAATATTTATACTTCTCTTTCCATAAAGCCTTTAAAAACTTACGCAGTTCTTCTTCACGGGCATTACTGCCCGGCTCATAAAAAGTTGTTCCGCTTATTTCCTTTGGTAAATATTCCTGTGCCGAAAAATTGTTTTCGTAATTGTGTGAATATTCGTAACCCTTTCCATATCCTTCCTTCTTCATGAGTTTTGTAGGCGCATTGCGGATCTGCAGGGGAACTGATAAGTCGCCATACTGTTTTACTGCACTCATGGCTGCGCCAATGGCAACCGTAGCTGCATTGCTTTTGGCGCTGCTGGCCAGGTAAATGGCGCATTGTGATAAGATCAGTTGCGATTCGGGGTAACCAATTTTATTCACAGCATCAAAAGTTGCATTGGCAAGCAGTAAAGCATTGGGGTTTGCATTGCCAATATCTTCGCTGGAAAGTATCAACATTCTCCTGGCGATGAATTTTACATCTTCGCCACCTTCAATCATTCTTGCTAAATAATATACAGCCGCATTGGGGTCGCTGCCGCGTATTGATTTGATAAAGGCTGAAATAATATCATAATGCTGCTCGCCTTTTTTATCGTAGAGTGCAATGCGTTGCTGAGCGATTTCCATTACAGCTTCATCCGTAATGATGGCTTTGCTGCCTAATGCATCTGTGACAAGTTCCAACAGGTTTAGTAATTTCCTGGCATCGCCACCGGAAATATTGATAATCGCTTCGGTTTCTTTCAGTTCTATCTTTTTAGTTTTTAAAACTTCATCATGGTTGATGGCATGTTGCAATAAGGCGGTAAGGTCTTTTTCATCCAGCGCTTTTAAGATGTACACCTGTGTTCTGCTCAGCAATGCACTGTTCACTTCAAAAGATGGGTTTTCTGTAGTGGCACCAATCAACGTGATGATGCCTTTTTCAACTGCACCCAGTAAAGCATCCTGCTGGCCTTTGTTAAAGCGGTGAATCTCATCAATGAATAAAATAACACTGCTTTGCTTTTTAGCAAGCTCAATCACTTCCCTCACTTCTTTTACACCCGATGAAATGGCACTGAGTGTATAAAACGGAACCTGTAATGTTTGTGCAATAATATTGGCGATGGTGGTTTTACCAACTCCCGGTGGCCCCCACAATATCATGCTGGGTATCTTTCCGTTTTCAATTGCAGTGCGTAAAATGCTTCCCTTGCCTGTAAGGTGTTGCTGCCCTACAAGTTCATCAAGTGTTGTGGGGCGAAGGCGTTCGGCGAGAGGAGGGAGAGAACTCAACATTTAAAATTAAAAAGTCAAAAATTAATCTTCTTCGAAATAGCCGGAGTCAAGTTTGCAACTCTGGTATCATAATTATACTTCTATTAAAATGAGTTGCAATTCTCCTATTCTCCTAAACCCTTTGTCTGCGGTTACTAAAGATAATCCTTCTTCAATGGCTGCTGCAGCAATAATTGCATCGGGTAATGGGATTTTTATTTGTCTTTTTATTAAGATGGCCCTTTTCTTTATTTTATTTGTAAAAGGAATAATACTGCAAAATTCAATGGCTGTTTGCCTGATATTTATTTCTTCTTCAGTAATTTCTTTTACTCCCAAAATCTCCATCTCAGTTATAACAGAAATAAAAGGTTCATTTTCAAAATAAGGCCTGACGTTAGCCAAGCCTTTTAATGCATAAAGAATAATATTAGTATCTAACAAAAGATTATTTCCACTCACTGCGTACTTTTTTTTGAAAGGTTAACCCATCTTCAATCTTTGGCAGTTTCCCAAAAAAGGAATCAAAGCTTTTCTTTGTTCGCCTGCCGGTTCTTTTTTTAAGAAGCCCTTTTATTTTTTCAGGTGATGTACCTTTTGGAATTTCAATAACCATAATTTTCATTTAGATAAAGTTAATAAAAAACTGTGTTAATCAGTAAAATCCGTGTATCCGTGTTCCATCATTTCAAATCAAGCTTTATCTGCAGCTCATCGAACTGCTTGTCG
>JANNYY010000605.1:0-1794 GCA_031410355.1 Chitinophagaceae bacterium
GCAACAATATTATGGCTGTCGTGAGCCACCGATGATGCAATGGCACCTTTTTTTAATCCAAAATTTTTAATAAAGCCTTTGGCAACAGGTGCATTTTTATACCGGTTAACCACTACTATCTTTAAAATATCACTGGCCACATCGCTTTCATAAAACCCATCTTTTATAAATGGTTTGCAAATTATTTTATTGGTAATCAGTTGTCCGTCCAATGCTTCAATGGCATAAACTTTTTCGCCCATTTCAGAAATGTCAAAAGCAAAATCATCAATTACTTTTTCGTCACAATCAAAATTATTCAGCAGATCTGACTCATGGCTCACTATCCTGGACTCACCTTTCTCCGCAACCAGTTCTCCATCAATATAAGTTTGAATAACTTTAAAATTTACAAGATCTTCTACCACAATAAAATCTGCCGCATCACCTTCTTTCAGCAAACCAATATTCATGTTGTAATGCAGCACCGGGTTTATACAGGCTGCCTGCAAAACCTTAAACACATCAATGCCTTTGGCAACAGCCCTTTGGCAGAGTTGGTTGATATGACCAGCAGCTAAACTGTCGGGGTGTTTATCATCGCTGCAAAACATCATCATTTCATAATGTTCATGCATGAGGTCAATAAGGGCTTCAAAATTTTTAGCAGCACTGCCTTCACGAATCAAAATCTTCATGCCGTATTGTAATTTGTCCAATGCTTCAGCAGCCGTAAAACATTCATGGTCTGTGGAAATGCCTGCGTCAATATATTTTTTTGCATCATCGCCCCGTAACCCCGGCGCATGGCCATCAACCGGTTTGCCGTATTTTTTTGCAGCGGCAATTTTTTTATACACTTCCTCATCGCCATACAACACACCCGGAAAATTCATCATCTCACTTAAATAAAAGATGTCTTCATTTTGCAGCAGCACATCAACATCGTCTGAATTTAATGCAGCACCCGCAGTTTCAAAAATGGTGGCAGGCACGCAACTTGGTGCGCCAAAATGAAATTTAAACGGCACCGTTTTTCCATTGGCAATCATAAATTCAACGCCTTCCATTCCACATACATTGGCAATTTCGTGCGGATCGCTGATGGTGCCAACCGTGCCATGCACTACTGCCAGTTTTGCAAATTCGGATGGTACAAGCATGGAGCTTTCTATATGAACATGACTGTCGATAAAGCCGGGCAAAAGAAAGTTGCCCGTTGTACGTAGTCCGTTGTTCGTTGGGAGTTCTTTTATGCAAATAATCTTTCCATCTTCCACATCAACTTCACCATAAAAAATATTTTTAGCCAGAATATCCACAATATTGCCCTGTATTTTGAAACTGCTCATCATTATTTAGCCTGTTTTTATTATATATTATGAAAGGGTTAAGTTACTGGATAAATGGAAACCAAAAAAAGAATTGCGGTATCTTTTTATCCTATATTTACAGCCTAAAAAAACTTACAAATGAAAAATTTAATCATCTTCGGATTATTTATTATGGCCCTGGTTGTTGCCCAGTTTGCACAGGGGCAAACAGTTGATGAAGTTATTAACAAACACATAGCTGCATTGGGTGGCAAAGACAAATTAAGTAAAATTAAAAATGTGATAATGGAAGGAAGCCTTACTATACAAGGCACCGAAATTGCATTAACACTGACACAGGTAGATAATAAATTAAACCGCCAGGATATTAATGCCATGGGTATGCATGGTTTTGATATGATGACCGCAACAGAGGGCTGGCAGTACATGCCTTTCCAGGGCATGCAAAAGCCTGAACCAAAAACAGCAGATGAAGTAAAAA
>JANNYY010000606.1:0-3602 GCA_031410355.1 Chitinophagaceae bacterium
TGAAAATTGAACGTATTGGCGCTTTTCTTGATTTTGCAACGGGTGTGGCAACTGAGAATCCCTTATTACCATTTTCATAGCCTCCTGTTAACCAGGCACCAGCTTTGCTTACAAGTGAATGGTTAAATTTATTGTCGGGAAAGTCAAGTGCCACACCCGTTGCAAAATCAAGAAAAGCGCCAATACGTTCAATTTTCAGGCCTTTTGCATATTCTTTGAGCTTTGCGGATGCTTTGTTCAGGTTTTCACTCTTTTTGCTATCTTCAAATGTATTAATAATAGAATCCCTTAGTTTTTTAAGCTGTTCATTAAGTGCTACGATTTCGCTAGTGTTGACAGCAGCTACTATCTGCTTTTTTAAACTTATTACCTGTGGATTATTATCAATATCCCGCTCTGCCAGTTTTAAATATTCCGCATGAGTTTTTTTGAGATAACTATAAAATGTATCAATTGGACCTGAATTCCATTTGGGCCGTATAATAGAGAATTTAACTCCAAAACCCAATTTTGTGAAAGAAACAGTGTCTTTTAAGTCTCCATCATCGTTATCTGTAGCCTGCGCCATTCCTATTGACAGGCTTAAACTTTGCCAAAACACGTCGCTGAATTTTACAGAATTAAACTGTTGAAGTGTTTGGCTTTTCTTTCGAAACAAAATTCCCGGAGCAAATTCCACCGCATAGTTGGAGGGCAATTTTTTGAAATTATTAGTTGCATTTTGCAACGACAACCTAAAAGCATTTAAATCACTTGGCTTATCAATTGAACTTGGTGATATGCCCATTAAGTTAAATGCGGGGTTAGAAGGAGCATTTAAAACATTTAGATCAATGGTAGAGTCAGATGACCCTTCCTGACCAAATACATGGGCTGTAAAAAAGCTAAGGAATACTATTAAAAAAAATTTTTTCATCATGAAAATTTAAATCAAAAAATAAAAATTGAAACATCTAATACAATCTGATCGCCAACTTCTTTAAACGAAGCTTCCGGAACTGGAAAAGAAACTGATTTTACCCCTCCGGTAACCGAGAAAGTTGCTTTAAACTTTGCCGGTACTTTTGTAAAATTTGTTGCTACAATAGTAGAACGTAGTTCAAAGAATTTTTTTTCCGCAATTGTGTCTGTAGCAATCGACTTATCTTCAATTGAATCATTGGGGATATTATCAATTGGAATATTTAATGAAGTAACAGGGTCATTTAATTTGGCAGTGGTAACAGCGGCCACACCTGCAGTAAGAAATACAAGACTAAAACTAAGATTGCTACCATCTTTTTTTATCTGGTAGGTGTCGGTTATGTTAAGTACATGTCTTATAGCCGAATCAGAAAGATCTTCTTCGGCAGTGGCAGTAGAAAACCGATCCAGCATTTCCTTCGCTTTGATTATTTTTAATTTAACTGCATTAGTGAGCTTTTTGATTTTTGCCATCTTAATATTTTTACGCCTACTCTTTATACCGTTTTCGGCTTGCCGGTTATTTATTGAAATATAAAAATCATTGCATAATCAATTTAACTGCCTGGTGATTTTTTAAAGGAAATTGGAAACTACAGAGAAAGAATTTTATGATAGAGAAACAGGATACTAACTTAATACTTTTAATTTGCTGGTGCAAGTGTTAAGGATGAATTCTTTGCAAAACAATACGGCAATTTGTTTTTAAAATTTATCAATGCTAAATATATATACCTGAACAAAACTCACTACTCCCATGATCTCTAAAGAAGAAACATATAAAATTATTGAAGACCTGTTTACCTGTTTTGATAAGCAGATAGCATCTATAAAAAAGCCGACTACACAAAACCCTTACCCGCCTCAATTTTATTGAAAAATGGAGCCGGATAAATGAAACCATTGATGTAAAAAAAGGCAATGAGGAACTGGCGTGAGGTTATCTGAGCCAATTACTTCAATGAAGGCATCGCATTATGCATACCAATGATTAAGTAAATGAAAAGCTTTAGGGTTGTTGTGTCACACGTTCTTGTTATTTTTAGATGGCTAGAAAATTTTAAGGAAGTATTACTGCCTTTTTCATATCTACATAGATGCTCACCCGCTTAAATTTTAAAAGACCTGGTTTATATTTTTGGAGCCAACTATCAGTAGTGTCAAGAAATAGGGAAGCTGAATTATTTTTTTGCGGCGTTTGCTTAACCCTGTCCTGAATAGACCTGAAATAATAGTGGTTAAACAAGCGGTTAAATTCAGTGAAATAGATATCAGCCACTCTTAAGTCACCTCTTATAATAATCATATTTTCATCATTGCCCGTGGTGGATGCAGTGCTGAAATTTGCTGAGCCTGTAACCACAATAGGATCATCACCTAATGGGTCCTGTAAAAGAAATTTGGAATGTATGTAAGCAATATTGTTAGCCATTCCAAATTCCCTTGTGTTGGTTTCTTTTACCCATTGATATAAGGGATTATTCAAAAAAGCACCGTAGGCCTCATATACATTATTAACAGCAGTAAGAGGCACAAAGGGTGTTCTGCTCCTGGCGTTTGCCTGATCTTTCTTTTCAAGCAGCATAAATGTTATGGTGCTTTGATTTGTATGCTGCTGTAACAAGGTTTTTAATGAAGCGTTAATACCAAAAGCAAGGGTAATGGCTGCTGAGGCTGAGGCTTTATCAACAAGCTCAAAATATGAATCAAGCATACCGCCTGTACTCCTCGGGCTAAAGATGGGTATTATGCCATTCGGTATGTCATTTATTGTTGCAGCATCAATGTCTTCCTGCAGTGCAACTACCTGTTTTTTAAACGCTGCGGTTGCTTTTTTATTTGTGGCAGCATCATTTCCTTTTTTACTACCCGGATCTTTGCTCAGCAATTCCCAATATTCTTTGTAGCTTTTTGCTATTGCTGCATTGCGTACCCAGTGCCCAACATTTGTATGCCCGTATATACCATTCTCAGAAATGTTTGTGGAGCCCATCCAAACTGCTGTGGGTTTAAGCGAAGCCCCTTTAAGAAAAACCATAAATTTATTATGCTGAATAAGATTAGCATTAGCCTCTCTTTTTATTATATGAGTAAGTGGAATTTTTGCTGCCTTTATAGTTTCTATATTGGTGTCTCTTGGAAAGTTTTTACCCGGCTCACCGGTTTTTTTATCGATAGTGGCATTTTTCTTTGCATCTATAATTATCTTCACTTTTACCCCCCTGTCGATTGCATCTTTAAACGCACTTACCACAGGCAGGTAATGAAATTCATAAAAACATCCCAGGATAGTATCACCGCTTTTTGCCTGCTTTATAAATTTAAAAATGGCATCATCCAGATCCCTTCCCAGCCATTCAAAAGCATCCTGTTGTTTTTTACCCACTAATTTATCTGGCGAGGTATTGTTAAACTCACGGGCATAAGCCTGGCTGCTGGCTATGCCTCTGTTAAAGAAAATATCATGTTCCTGGTTGGTAAATAAGGGCTCTGTTTTTATTTTTATTGCAATGGCATTTTCCCTAACCAATCCTGTTACTTTTCCATCAGCATCTGTTGCCGGTTTGCCTTTTATGGGTTCAAAATAAAAAGTATATTCTTCTCCGGGTTTTAATGTAAAATCATCCCAAACAAAACTC
>JANNYY010000607.1:0-2719 GCA_031410355.1 Chitinophagaceae bacterium
GGTCGCCATCTGCATTAGCCATACCCAGGCGAATGGGCAGCATAAATTTTGGCGAGTTAAAGCTGATCTGTATGGGCCTGAGGAAATTATTATTCAGTTTTTGCTTTTCTTTTTCATTTACTTTAACCACAAAAAATTTAAGATTGCTTTTTATGTAGGGATCAAGTACCTCTTCTGCATTGGCCGGAATTTTATAACCGTTTTCATTTAACCAGTTTTTTAAGCCGTTACTTTCTTTGGCACTGAGAATTAAAATGTCGTATTCGCCAACTATATATTGCGCTTCAATTTTTACTGATGATCTTTTTAATCCAAATGCAGATGACACGCTCACCTCATTTAATTGTACTCCTGCTGCTTTGCCTGATAATTCTTCATCCTTATAATACCTGTTACAGGGATTCTCATCCCAATACTCTACCAGCCTCGGCGCACTGTAGTCATTCAGTTTTTGAAAAATTGATTGGTCAACTACCTTTATATCATCCTTGCGCAGCACAACCGGCACCGGCACTACCATAGCAAAATCTTTGGTATCGCCTTTAAAATCATTATACATCGTAATCACTGATTTGTTGCCATCCCTTACTAAAATAACCTGGCTGGTTTTATTTTTTAATGTTCCATCAGCCTTGCTTACATAAAATCCGCAGAAAGAAAACAGCATTGGTGCTATGGCGATTAATGAGCCGATAATTAAGAGTTTCTTTTTCATAATTTATTTTTTTTGAGTTGAGAATTACATGAATGATTTTGAATAAATGATTTGCAGGAAATTTTTTTCCTGGGGCGTATAATTCTTAGGGGGCAACCATTCAAATTTTTTCGCTTTAAATAATTTATCCAGTAATGGTACAAGGGGCTGAGCCAAAATCAAAACAAAAATTGGTGCGCCGTTCATAAATTTAAAAGCAGTTAAATAAAATGCAACAAAAGCAATGGCCGAGCTCCATAATATTCTAACCACAATATGATTAGGAATAGTTTTAGGATCGGTTATCATAAAGAAAGAAAATAACAACAGGCTGCCTGTACTAACCGATTGTATAAAATGATCCATTGGCCAGCCCAGGTAAATTATTTGCCTGATGAAAAGAAGTCCTGCAAAGGTTCCCAGGAATGCAAGGCTGACATCTGATTTTTGAACCCTTGTTACTACAATAAACCCTAAAATCAAAACCCCAAACAAAATAACCATACCGCTTCCCCACTGGCCGGGGCTTATCCACGCATTACCGGTAAACAATATGGCAACAACAATTCCCAATGCCGAGGGGTTAAAAATATGTTTGCCATTAATGCGTAAAATATATTTAGAAAAGATGGAAACACCAGCAGCAAAAACAGCCACCCACCAATAATTTGTTTTTAATAAAAGGCTTAACCCAAAGGAAGAAATAAGAATGGACGGTATGCCATTTTTGAGCCGTTGTAAAAAAGGAATATTTTTCTTACCTAAAAAATATTCACATATAAACTGTACAAAAAGGCTGGTAATAAAGTAAGTAGCATACAACCAATGTTCATTTTTCCAATGTAAAAAGAAAATTCCATAACTTAAAAAAATGGATTGAAAAATGATTTGAAAGTACCGGGCATCCTTAAATAATTTAAATGGAAGCATAACAGTTGAATTTGAGTACAGGATGACACAACAAACCGGATTACACATTTTAATTGGAAAAAAATAGCAAAGTAGCAGAAAATAAATATTTATGGAAAAGGAACCCGGTTGCATCGCCGCCTGTCAAAAAAACTATGCCTTATTGTTTTAATTTCTTAATTTGAAAATGAAATATTTTCTAAAATGCCCTTAAAAAAAGCAGGATAGATAAAGAAGGGGATTTGTATTGTATGATTGTCCTGGTAAAAAAACTAACATGAAAAATTTATCAGCCTTATTTATTTTTATTGGCCTGCTTTCAACAGCTAATGCTCAAACAGGCAAACTCCCCTGCGGTGATCCCGTTTACCGGCAATTTGATTTTTGGATAGGTGAATGGGAAGCTTTTGCACCTGGTGGAAAAAAAGCAGGTGACAGCAAGGTGAGCATAATACTGGATAGCTGCATTGTTTTTGAAGAATGGACAAGTGCAACTTTGCAACAGGGTTTACATTATGCCGGCAAAAGCTTTAATACTTACAACAGCTCTACCAAACAGTGGCAGCAAACATGGGTGGATAATGCCGCGGGAACAAATGAATACATGCAGGGTAAATTTGAAAACAACCGGATCATTTACACTTCTACTCCATTTAAGATCAGTAAAGACAGTATGGCCATAAGAAAGATGAGCTTTACCAATTTAAGTCCCAATAAAGTGAGGCAGCTTGGGGAAATCAGTAAAGACGGCGGCACAACCTGGATTACTGAATATGATCTTGAGTACAGGAGAAAGCACTAAATACAACTCTAACAATAACATATATAATCAGCAATTTAAAAACGAAAAACATGAAATATTTACTGCTTTGTTTTATTTTGATTTTTTCTGTCACATCTTCTTTTGCCCAATTGGATTTGCCGCCAAGCGCAGGTAACCCAAGAGCAACCATCAGTGAAGAAGTGGGCATTACTTCCATCACCATTAAATACAGCAGGCCCGATGTAAATAAACGGGAGGGAAAAATATGGGGAGATGGAAACGTGGTTACTTATGGTTTTAGTACGCAAAATTTTATCACCAATAAAAATACCTCGCCATGGCGTGCCGGTGCA
>JANNYY010000608.1:0-5375 GCA_031410355.1 Chitinophagaceae bacterium
GGTTGTTGAAAGCCCCAGCCAATTATTTTTTTATCAACGACGTGTTGTTTAAATGCTTCGTCAAAGGTCATAGCGATTATTTTTTGCAGTAAATTATGCAAAATAAACCTGGTTAGCTTTTTTATATATTTAAAAAGGAGAAACCTTTGTTAAAAAAATTATAGTCTGATAAAAGAAACATTGCCAAAGTTTTAAACTTTGGCAATGCTGCCCTTGTTTTTATTTCGTTATCCCTTCCAACGCAAACAAAAATGCATATTCTCTTGCCCGGTCCTTTAATGCTTTAAATCTTCCTGAAGCGCCACCATGACCGGCTTCCATATTGGTATACAATAAGAGTTTGTTATTACCTGTTTTCATTTCACGCAGTTTGGCAACCCATTTAGCCGGTTCAAAATATTGTACCTGGCTATCGTGCAGGCCGGTTGTTACCAGCATGTTAGGGTAAGCCTGTTTGGTTACATTATCGTAAGGCGAATAAGATTTCATGTACATATAACTTTCTTTATCAGCCGGGTTTCCCCACTCGTCATATTCATTGGTTGTTAAAGGAATTGATGCATCACTCATGGTAGTTAATACATCAACAAACGGAACACCTGCAACAACACCATGCCACAGATCGGGCCGCATGTTTACCACCGCACCCATTAATAAACCGCCGGCACTGCCGCCGCTGGTATATAAGTGTTGTTTGCTGGTATATTTATTGGCCAGTAAAAATTCGGCACAGTCAATAAAATCTGTGAAAGTATTTATCTTCTTTTTCATCTTTCCATCTTCATACCAGCTTCTGCCCATTTCCTGTCCGCCCCTGATGTGTGCTATAGCGTATGCAAAACCACGGTCGAGTAAACTTAACCTAACACTGCTGAAGGATGCCTCCATGCTGGCACCATAAGAACCATAACCATACAGCATTAACGGAGCGTTGCCATCTTTTTTAAAACCCTTTTTATAAACTATTGATACAGGAATTTTTGTTCCATCCTTTGCTGTAGCCATTACCCTTTCGGTTTCATAATCAGCAGATTTAAAACTGCCTACAACTTCCTGCTGCTTCATCAGTTTTTTTTCTTTAGTTGCCATATTGTAATCATAAACAGAATTAGGTGTGGTAAGCGATGTATAATTGTAGCGCATCACATCGATATTATAATCGGGGATGTAAGCCAGGTTTGCCGCATAAGCAGCTTCTTCAAAAGCCAGATAATGTGAGCTGTTGTCTTTGGTATTTAAAATATGAATTTGTGTTAAACCGTCTTTACGTTCAGATATGGCTAAATAGTTTTTAAACAGGTCAAAACCCTGAATCAAAACCTTATCATCATGTGCAATTAAATCTGTCCAGGATGCTGAATCAGTTTTATTTTCGGCACTGGTCATAATTTTAAAATTCTTTGCATTCAGGTTGGTGCGTATGTAAAATTTATCAACGGCATGATCCACATTATACAGCACTTCTTTCATTCGGGGTTGAAAAACGGCAAATGTTCCTTCAGGTTTACCAGCATCTATCCATCTTACTTCTGATGACAGTGTTGCCTGCGATGTAATTAAAATAAATTTATCCGACTTAGTTTTTCCTACTCCAATATAATTACTCTGATCTTTTTCTTCGTACACTGTTTTATCAGTTGCAGCATCGGTACCCAGTTTATGCCTTTTAATTTTTTCAGATAAAAGGGTTACGGGATTTTTAGCAGTATAAAAAATTGTTTGGTTATCATTTGCCCAAACAGGGTCGCCTTCATTATTGGGTATTTTATCTTTGTAAATTTCGCCAGTCTCCAGGTTTTTTATGTAGATGTCATACTGTCTCCGGCTCAACATGTCTATTCCATAAGCCAGTAATTTATTATCCATGCTTACATCAAAGCCTGTCGCCGAAAAATAATTATGCCCTTCGGCCATGGTATTCACATCAAGCAATACTTCTTCTGCTGCCTGCAGGCTCTCTTTCTTTCTGCAATACACAAAATAATCTTTGCCTTCCACCACACGGCTGTAATAAAAATAGCCGTTTTTAAAAACAGGTACGCTTTCATCTTTCTCTTTAATTCTTGCCTTCATCTCATTATATAGGTTTTCCTGTAAGGTTTTTGTACCACTCATCATCGTATCGTAATAAGCATTCTCAGCTTTAAGGTAATCAACCACTTTTGTACTGTCGGGGCCTTTTTTAAAATAATCATTCATCCAGTAATAATTATCAATACGGGTATCGCCGTGAGCAATAAGTTCTTTGGATTTTTTTTCTGCAATTGGTGCAGCTACACTGTCGGGCCATTTGTAAGAGGTGTTTGTCATTTCTGCATCTTTGTTGTTACATGATGAAATTAATAAGCCAGCAAAAATAATTGCTGCGGGAACTTTAATGTGCATAGTTTTGGGTTTATGATGATTAATTATTTTATTTTCTTGTCCTCGTCTCTGACAAGGACGAGTCAAGAATTAATTCCTCCTTGCCAGTACGATGGTATTCTTAAACTGCTTCTTCTTTCCATTCAAATTAAACACTTCGGTATAAATTATATAAATACCAACTGGCAGTTTTTGAAATTTTTCTCCCAGCCCGTCCCAGCGAAAGTTACCTTTTATGCCGCACAATGCATTTCTTTGTAAATAACGCACAGCTCTTCCGTTGGCATCAAATATGGTTATATTAGCCACATAACCCGGTGATGGAAAAATATAATCAATGGTTGCAAAATCATCCATACCATCGTTATCAGGTGAAACAATTTCAGGAGACAGGTTTATATCTCCCTGCACCTGCAAATCAAGCCTGTACTGGGAATTTTTATATGTGGGCGTTCCATAACCAACACTGGTTGCAGCAGAATGCCAGTTCTCTTCATTTTGTGTGGGGGCATTGTAATCAATACGCTCCAGGGCTACGCCTTCGCGGTTATCAATCAACTTAAAATGCCATTTTTCAGTGTACTTTAATTCATCGGTTATATTTCCCTGTGCATTTAAGATGATCACATCGCCTTCATCATCATTAAAAGAAGGCATAGAAGCAACGGTTACAAATGCATCCATATTTAAGGTAATGAAATCTCTTTTAACAATGGCAGGGTCTTCGGTGATAACTATAAAATCTCCTGGAAAAAATAAATAATTATCTGTACTCAGTTGTTTGATATTGCTGATAACGCCGGCAGTGTTGCGGTTGGCAATATAAGTTTGTTTTAAATCGATGATCTTATTGCTGCGGTTATAAATTTCTACATAATCTGTTCCGTTGGTTTTTGGGTTGAATAAAATTTCATTGATAACAATATCCATGCTGTCTGCTATCTCAGGTAAACCAACTCTTGCCGAATTTTTTGATCCAACTAAATTATTTACACAATCCGTTACGCCGGAAACAGTAACTGTATAAACCTTGTTCCTGCCCAGGGGAGTATTTAATTTTAAATTTACTTTATCAAATACCGGGGAAATGGTAATCGCAGACTGCGGCACACCTATTCCTTCACTGATGCTGTAATTAGCTGCCGTAGCAGCTTTTAAACTATCCAGAGGTTCGTCAAAAATCAATACAACATTTACACTGTCTGTTGCAAAAGCTCTTAATAGTTGCGGTGGAGTTGCATCAATATTCACTGCATCCACCGAATTTTTCTTACCCGGGGTTCCTCCTTTTAAATCTGTACTTGCTTTCCAGTTGCTAAACCCGCTGCATGGATTTTTTGTATCAATCATTTCTAATGTCCAGCCGCCATCTTTTTTTAATTCATTCCGGTACCATGCATCAGTATAATTTACTGCATGTATAATCCTGTTTTGCGGACTGCGTAAATAAATTATATCGCCGGTATTATCCAAAGATGGAAAACTGGTTACAGCAATAGTTGGTCCGTACACACTCATAGCTGCAACAGCACTTGCAGTGCAAACGATCACAAAACTATCAGGCAATAAATTAAAAGAAGGCATGGTACCGCTTTGCCCCGTTGCATCGCCAACCCTCCAGCCCAATAAATTAAATGCAGTGGCAGATTTATTGCGTAGTTCTATCCATTCATTATTGGGTAAACTTACCTGCGGCGTTGGATCGGCCATCAGTTCATCAATTACAATATCGTACCGGTTGGCAACTTGGGCATCACTGTCAACTTTGAACAGGATTACTAAAAATAAAATTGCAATTACTTTCTTCATAGCAGTTTATCCGGTATTTTTCGGATGGCTGTACAAGTTAATAAAAAATCAAACTTATTTTTTTGTTTTTCTGTATGTACTTTTGCGTTCTAAAATTTTAAAGATGAAAGTTGCTGTTGTAGGCGCTACCGGGCTGGTAGGCACTAAAATGTTACAGGTGCTGGAAGAAAGAAATTTCCCTGTAGATGAATTGATCCCTGTAGCATCAGAAAGATCAATTGGAAAAGAAATAACTTTTAAAGATAAACAGTACAAAATTGTAAGTGCTGCAGATGCTATTACAGCTAAACCTGATGTAGCTATTTTTTCTGCAGGAGGTAGTACATCGCTGGAACTGGCACCGCAGTTTGCAGCAGCGGGTATTACAGTAATTGATAATTCCAGCGCCTGGCGTATGGACCCCACCAAAAAATTAGTAGTGCCCGAAGTGAATGCGGATGTGCTTACCAAAGATGACAAGATCATTGCCAACCCCAATTGCTCTACCATACAAATGGTGGTGGTGTTAAAACCACTGCACGATAAATATAAAATTAAAAGAGTGGTAGTAAGCACGTACCAAAGTGTTACCGGCACGGGCGTAAAGGCGGTAACACAATTAATGAACGAGCGTAAAGGCATTGAAGGCGAAATGGCTTACAAATATCCCATTGACCTGAATGCTATTCCGCATATTGATGTGTTTTTAGAAAACGGGTACACCAAAGAAGAAATGAAAATGGTGAAGGAAACCAACAAAATCATTGGCGACGATTCTATAAAAGTTACCGCCACCTGCGTACGCATACCAACCATGGGCGGCCACAGCGAAAGCGTGAACATAGAATTTGAAAATGATTTTGATTTGGATGAAGTGAAAGAATTGCTCAGCAAAGCCCCGGGTGTTGTTGTTAAAGATGATGTAGCTAATTTTATTTATCCCATGCCATTAACTGCTTATGACAAAGATGATACTTTTGTTGGCCGCATAAGAAGAGATGAAACACAGGCCAATACTTTAAACTGCTGGATTGTGAGTGATAACCTGCGTAAAGGCGCTGCTACCAATGCGGTGCAGATAGCGGAGTATTTAGTAAACAAAGGATTATTATAACCCATACCCCCTCCGCCCCCTGAAGGGGGAACTTGAGCTAAGATTATGTTTTATCAAAAAATTTAAAGAGCCATCAAATTTGGATGGCTCTTTAAATTTAAAAATATTT
>JANNYY010000609.1:0-2170 GCA_031410355.1 Chitinophagaceae bacterium
TTTTACTGGTTACTGTTATTCCTTTTTTGTCAACTACCATGCGCTGCATCCCTGCATCACTAAGTATGTTGATGGGTAAGGGCATATCCATGTTAAGAAGTTTGACAAGGTATTTATTTTCTTCCGTTTGTTTTACCTGTATTTCCAGTTTGCCGGTAGTGTATAAAAAAAGATGAAACAAAGGTTGCAGGCTTTTACCATAAGCTCCGCTGAAAAGTTTTTCTACGTCGGTAGTTGTAACGGTATTATCGTAGGTGTATAGGGGGTTGGTGGCTAACTTTTTCAGGGTGGGAAAGAAAATGCTATCACCCATTACATAGCGCAGCGTGTGCATAAAAAATGCACCCTTACCATAAATATCGCCCTGGTAGGCCTGGTCCGAATCAATTTCATCGCCCTGTACAACCGGCAGGAGATTTTTTATATTTCTTGCTGTTTGCTGCATTCTTTTTAGGTAAGCTTCTTCCCCTGCAAGTTCTCTGGTAGCGAGGGCATCGCCAAAACTACATATACCTTCCTGTATCCACATGTGCGCCCAGTCGCGGTTAGTTACTTTATTGGCCCACCACTCATGCCCAAATTCGTGATGCAGTAGCCAGTCAAAATCCTTATCCCCAAGTTTTGTAAACCTGTATTTATTGCCATAGGCAATATTGGTTTGGTGCTCCATGCCCAGGTGTGGCGTTTCAGAAGCAGCAATGCGTTCTTTTGCCCAGGGATATTCACCAAAATATTTTTCCTGTATGCGGCAGCTTTGTTCAAACAGGTCGAGTAGTTTTTCTGCCTTATCCAAATTTTGCTCAAGCACATAATATTCCATAGGTACTTTATTGCCATCAATGGTAGAGTAGATGCGTTTGGCCACTTTGTATTTGGCAATATTAAACAGTATGCAATAGTTGCTGATGGTATAATTGGTTTTCCAATGGTAGGTAGATTTTTCTTTTTTGCTTGTAACTTTTTGCAGCAATCCAGGCCCCGCTACTACCAAACCCTTTGGAACTGTGATGATCATATCTGCACCCTCATTAGGTTCATCGCTGGGATGATCTTTGCAGGGAAAATAAATTTTTGCCCCTTCGCCCTGGCAGGTTATCGCTATCCATGGATTTCCAGCAGAATCTTTCTCCCATTGAAAACCGCCTACCCACGGCGCTCTTTCGGCCACTGCCGGTTTTCCGCCATAAGCAATTTTTACTTTCACTTTTCCGGCAGGTAATTCCTGGGCTAATGAAATTTTTACAAGATCATCATTTGCATGCGTATAATTATTTGTTTTGCCATTTACCCAAACCTGTGTAATGGTAAGGCCATGCCAGAGATCGAATAATAAACTGCCGGCTGGTTGCAGCAGGTTAAGGTCAATCTCGGTGTAACCGTTTATTGTTTTTTGTTCGGGATCAACATCAAGCGCCACGGTGTAGTGCCTGATGTCCATGATGGCCTGTTCCGGTTTAAGTTTACCGCCCGATTTCAGGTTCTGCGATTGTGCAGCAATAGGAATAACTGTTATCAGCAGCAATAAAATAATACGCATGGATAATATTTTTAGTGAAGATAATTTAATTTTTAAATGAAGTAGAATGCAGGAGAATAATTCTGCTTGCATCTCCCTTATAATTTTGTTCTTTCCATCGTAAACCAACTACAACAAATTACCCGCTTCCCTTACAAATTGTTCTTTTTTAAAGCAGCACCTTTACACAGTTAAATATCCAACCTTACCTCTGAAATTATTTTTATCCTGTGAAAATGGTGAACCTTATCCTGGTCATCAATGTAATTACTATCCACTATGAAAAGCCTTCTGCAGAGAAGGTTTTTTAATTTTCCATACTTCTGCAATATTTCATCACAGTCTTACAAATCACCAAAAAAGAAAAAATGTTTGAGATAAAAGAGATAAGTGACTTTATGCAATCCTTAACTTTTTACATCTTATTTTCAAATTGCCAAAAACTAAAACTATGTTCCGTATATTTTTACTCTGCATTTGTCTCCTGTACAGTATGCCTTCCTGTATTAAAAAAGCTTCGGCACAATTGCCCATAGTAAGCGCCATACCCGTTTTAAAGGTATTGGCAGATACAGGCACTATCGCATTACAAATTTCAAAATTAAATATTGAAATAAAAGTAACGGGCAATATTGCAACAACTATTTTCGACAT
>JANNYY010000610.1:0-1802 GCA_031410355.1 Chitinophagaceae bacterium
TAAAAGCAACGATGCACTTAAAGAAGCAATGGGTTATATCATGGGGATGGGGTTTGCTTTTAAAGCCAAGCCCGAAGCCTTTGCCAGCAGCAGTTGTGCCAATAAAGCAGTACAATAAGCTTTCAAAAAAAAAGTATAAATGAAAATTTAAAATTAAGACAATGACACAGATAATTATCGCTTTACTGATCGTACGTTTCATCATCTGGATAATACCCGATGCAGAAAAGCAGCTACGAAACCTGGTAAGGCAAATGAAAAATAAAATACGGGGCAAAAAAAATGCTTCCATTTTTGAAACCAACTATATAGAGGTTAAAGCCTTTTATGTAAGGGAGTTTAATGCTACACCCTGTATCAGTTTCATCAATAACCTGGATACTGAAAAAGCTTACGCTTATATAAACAATGGTTTTGCAGGCAGGGTGCTGGCAATTTACCAGCGTAACTTTTATAGCTGGCAACGGGAAAGGCTGGAGTTTGGTACCACTGTTTTTAAACTGGAAAACCAGGTAATGATTGAAGTTGGAGATGAATATGCAGAGATATTGTTTGGCAATAAAAATTATGCGTATGCAAATGAACTGGTAAAGTTGTTCTCAACTTACAAAGCGCCGGAAAAAGAAATGGCCTTTGAAATAAACATCATTACGCAAAACAGCAGTGGCCTTGACCTTAAGCAACTGGATATTAAACCAACAACGCTGGATATTGACCTGTACTACAATGATGATTTTAAACCGGTAGATGCAATTATTAAACAGCGGCTGGATAAAGAAAACGATAAAGGTATTATCCTATTGCATGGTTTGCCAGGTACAGGAAAAACAACTTACCTGCGTCATTTAATTGGCAGCATAAAAAAGCGGGTGTTATTTGTATCGCCTGGTGTGGCCTGCAACCTCATGAACCCAGAGTTTATGGATCTGCTGATTGATAACCCTAATGCAGTGCTGATCATAGAAGATGCAGAAAACGTAATCATGGACCGTAAGTTCAGCAGCCACAGCAGCGTAAGCAACCTGTTAAATATCAGCGATGGTTTACTGAGCGATTGTTTAAACGTACAGATCATCTGCACTTTCAACAGCGAATTGAACATGGTTGATGATGCCCTGTTACGTAAAGGAAGACTGATTGCAAAGTACGAATTTACAAAACTGGGTACAGCCAAAGCATTGCGGCTGAGCAACCACCTGGGCTTTGCAAAGGAAATTAAAAGGCCAATGACAATTGCAGAAATCACAAACCCTGATGATATGGATGGAACAAAACCTTCTATACAGGTAATGGGTTTCAGGAGGGAAGCCCTGATGAATTAAGAACATTGCATGCGGGAGTAAAAATTACTCCTGGTATGTTTTAAAAAGATCTTTGATGAAATAAAAGAAGGCCAAGCAGGCATTACTACAAAAAAAGCCAAATTTAAATGTTTGCAATTTTCTTCTTTTAATACCGGAACAGTAGCTCAGTGGTAGAGCAACGTTATTTTTAAAATTACCACCGAAAGGTCAATTCAGACATACTACTCAGAAAAATCTCTACGGAGATTTCTGCTCCCCATGT
Organism: Chitinophagaceae bacterium; assembly: GCA_031410355.1. Taxonomy (GTDB): domain Bacteria; phylum Bacteroidota; class Bacteroidia; order Chitinophagales; family Chitinophagaceae; genus Ferruginibacter. The sequence continues at coordinate 1,567 of JANNYY010000610.1, forward strand.
TTGAAAATTACCCAAGCGGTCAATTAAGAGTTACTTCCCGCCTGTTACGCCGTGGGTCGCCGGTTCGAATCCGGCCTGTTCCGCAAAAAAATAAAATTTAATAATTAAAAATTAAACTTGAATTTCAGGAAATCAAAACTATACATTATAAAAGCTGTCAGCCTGAGCTTGTCGAAGGCGGTGCAAGTCTATTGGCAGATCGCTTACGCAACCCGCCTTCGACAAGCTCAGGCTGA
>JANNYY010000611.1:0-5115 GCA_031410355.1 Chitinophagaceae bacterium
CCGGTTTCCAGGTCAAATTTCTGTTTACAAACCGGGCAGTTATCGTGCATATTAAAAATATGAGAAAGCTTAAGGCTTTTAAATGGATTAGGGTGCTTAAACATTGGCCCACGCCTGCACCGGGGACATTTCATTGTTAGAATACTCCAGATAAAATTGGGCGTTGGTTTTTTTGACATGGCAGCAAAGTTAAGCAATCAAAAAGTTGAAAGCCCGTTTATATGGAAGTGGCTAACCTTTCGCAAAGGTGTGTGGTCCAAAATCATTTGCAGGCATTACTTAGGTAGAATAGGGAACACCCTCATCGAAAAAAGGTTTGTATATTTGTCAACCGCCGTAACTACAGGTTCTGCAGGTTATTTGTGGGGGAAATGTGGATGCCGGTATTTTTAAATGAGGCAGATTGAAAAAATTTCTAAATTGAAGATTGCAATACTAAAATGCAGTTTTTTTTAACTAAATAAATTACACACTATGCCTTTACAATATGTTCAGGATTTTAACGGGGCTACAACTGCCGTTATTGTGCCTATTGAAGAATGGAATAAAATAACTGAAAAGTACAGCGACCTGGAAGAACTACCCGGATGGCAAAAAAATATTATTGACCAACGTTTAGAACTTTATAAAAAACACCCCGAACGTGTTATGCCTGTTGAACAATTTTTTGAGCAAATGGATAAGGACGAAGATGAAGTATAAAACCATTATTCAGCTTGAAGCGGCACAGGATTTTAAAGAGGCTAAACTTTGGTATAAAAGAACTAAAGTAAACGGATTATCCCTACGCTTTACAAATGCTGTAAAAACAACCATCAGTAATTTACAAAAACACCCTGCAGCTTACGCTATCAGGTATAAAAATGTACGCATTGCACACACAGAAAAATTTCCTTACGCTATCCATTTTTTTATTGATAATGATCTGATTGTTATTACTGCCATCCTTTACAATGGCAGAGATCCCAAAATGACTTTTGACAGAGAGTAAGTTTATTCCTGCATGAAAACAGCGGCGTTTTATATCTATAGCTTATGCTTTTTGAACATCGACACAGGAGGAGAATCTACTTTATAGTCTCGTTATTCATAATGATTAAATTTACCAATGTAATCATCAATGAGTTTTCCAGTTGCATTTATTTCACCATTAGTAATCCCTTTGTCAATAAGTGCAATAGATAATTCATCACCAACAAGTTCCAATTCATCTGATTCTAGTAGTAATACCCAGCTTTTCGATTTCTCTTCGAAAAGCGACTGTGTATTATACTTTGCTAAAATATCGATATTGCAAGTTTCCTTCAAAAATAAAATATCTTTTTCTTTTAATTTAATACTCCTGATCATTACCGTATTGCAATGGGATTATAACAAAATCTTTTTGAGTTTGCAAGCCGGTACTGATTACATATAAAAGCAAAGTCGCCGCCCATTTCCATCAAAAACTTCCTGATGTTTTTCATTATGGCTAACTCTAATTCTCTTTCATTGTGTTCTTCCCCTATTTCTAAAAACTCAAAGTTGTATTCGTCTCTTACTGCCAGCTTAGCCAGGTGTTTATATTTTTCAGGTAATGTTTTATCAAAATTGGTTTGCCCCAACAAAAATTTTTCAAAACTTTTTCCGTCAATATGATGTAGCAATACATTTTTTGTCCAGCCATATTTTTTTGACATTCCTATATAAAACTTCCTTGCATTTTCATCTTTGCATTTTTCAATAATGATAATATTATGGCTCCAGCTAATTTCTGCCACCATTGGTGGCAGTTTTTCATATTCTACATAAAACATTCGCATCCGCCACACATTACGACTACTTAATCCATTCATACCAGGGAACTCATTTTGTAGATCTTCGGCCAGCTTTTCTACTACAGATTTTCCCCACTTATGTTTTTGCTGCTTCTCTACAATACTTTGGCCTATTTCCCAATACAGCTTAATCAGGGCTTTATTTACCTGCTTCAATGCCTCGTACTGAGCCTGGTATATTTTCTCTTTTATCTCTGTAAAAAAGACTTTGTAATCTTTGGTAACCTGTTGCTTTGCCATACTTGTAAAAATAAGATTTTGCCACTGGGTGTTCCCGGATTATCCCCTACCTATTAATCAACTCTGTGAGGCCTGTCACCTTGCTTTAACATAAAGTCGTTATAGAAACAAAACTTTACAGAAGGTTATTCCAGTTGCTTTATAATAACATTTCTATTTAAATCTCAACTTAAAATACAGCATAATCAAACTCATAGCCAGCACCATACTGTTGGTGTAAATGATGGCGGCACTCATAACAACCAATCCATAAATAAGCCATAGCACAACACCCAGCATCAGCAGCAGCAACATCATCAGCGAAAGATCTTTTGCCGATTTGGTTTGCCAGATCTTTATAACCTGTGGTAAAAAAGTAATGGAGGTAATGGTACCCGCAACCAGGCCCAGTATTTCAATTGCCTGCATGTGTTTAGTTTAAAGCTGTTGTAGATAATGTTTGTCTTTTTCTTTCGCCTATCTGCTGGCGCCACATGGCGTAATACAAACCTTTTTCCTGTAATAAAATTTCGTGAGAGCCGGTTTCTACCACATCGCCTTTTTCCAAAACATAGATCCTGTCGGCATGCATAATGGTACTTAAACGGTGTGCAATTAAAATAGTTATCTGCCCTTTTTGTGAGGACAGGTCCCTGATGGTATTGGTGATCTCTTCTTCAGTTAATGAATCCAATGCCGAAGTGGCTTCATCAAAAATTAATAAATGCGGTTTACGCAACAAAGCCCGGGCAATGGAAATACGTTGCTTTTCTCCACCCGATAATTTTAAACCGCCTTCGCCAATCATCGTATCCAGGCCGTTCTCGGCCCTTTCCAGCAAACCGGTGCAACTGGCTTTTACCAGCACATCATTAAGATCAGCTTCTGTGGCAGCCGGGTTTACAAACATCAGGTTCTCTCTTATGGTACCACTAAACAAATTGGTATCCTGTGTTACAAAACCTATTTGCTTACGCAGATCATCAAAACGTATTTCGGTTTCATCCAAACTATTGTATAAAATTTTCCCTTCCAGCGGGCGGTATAAACCAACCAGCAATTTCATCAGGGTAGATTTACCTGAGCCTGAAGGGCCAACAAAGGCAATGGTTTCGCCGATCTTTGCATCAAAGCTGATGTTGTTGATGGCTTTATGTGTTGCTGTTTGATGCTTAAAAGAAACCGCTCTAAAAGAAAGCGTTTCAATATTGTGTAAAGGTTTAGGGCTTGCGGGTTCCTGCTCGGGCAATTTTTTCATCAGGTTATCAAAATTATTTAAAGATGCCTCAGCCTCACGATACGAAAGCAATATGTTGCCGATTTCCTGCAGGGGTCCAAACACAAAGAATGAAAATATCTGCATGGTTACCAACTGGCCTGCATTCATTTTGTCCTGGAAAATAAGATACATTAAAATAAATAAAATAACCTGGCGTAAGGTGTTAACCATGGTACCCTGTACAAAACTTATACTGCGTATGCGTTTTACCTTTTTTAATTCGAGGCCAAGTATCTTGTATGTGTTCTTATTAAGCCTTACCACTTCTTGTTCGGTAAGTCCTAAACTTTTTACCAGCTCTATGTTGCGGAGTGATTCGGTTGTAGAACCGGCCAAGGCCGTGGTTTCGCCAACAATATTCTTCTGTATTACTTTTATTTTTTTACTCAGGTAATTGGTGATTAATGTAAGTACCAATATACCCACCAGGTATGCCACCGGAATACTCCAGTGAATAAAAACAGCTGCATAGAAAAATACAAACACAACACCAATGATCACTCCAAATAAAATATTGATGAAGTTGATCATGAACTTTTCCACATCAGATCTTACTTTGGTTAATATAGAAAGTGTTTCGCCGCTGCGCTGATCTTCAAATTCCTGGTAAGGTAGTTTCATGGCATGTTGCAGGCCATCTGTAAAAACCTTTGCGCCAAATTTTTGAATAACCACGTTCAAAAAATAATCCTGGAAAGCTTTGGCAATACGGCTGATCATGGCAACTGATATGGAGCATATCAATATGAACCATACGCCAGGACTATCCCATGACATGGAATTAAAAAACCGGTCATCAGTAAATCCGCCCGGAGTATTTTGATGATCGTTTGCAAGGTTAATGAGCTTACCCAACAGAATGGGATCAACCAGCGAAAAACCAATATTAATAGCAGCTAAAGTTAAGGTGAGTACTACCAGCCATTTGTAGGGTTTCAGGTAGTGTAATAATATTTTCATTCAGTTAGTTTATGTCTGTAAGTATATTGAAAAGATCAATGCATCAAATATCGTACAAGTTCGTAAAAAATGACAATATAGCATGAAGGGCTGAAAACTAACCGGCTTCATGTTGTAAAATTAACTATTGAAAAAGTTTTATTGCTCACCCGGGATCAAGTAAATGGGTAATAACAATTTTAAAAATTGTTGTTATCAAATAAAAAAAATGGCAGCCTTAGTTTAAAGAATTTTAAACTAAGGCTGCCAGGTGAACAGAAGAAATTGATCAGGCCCTGATTTGAATATATTTAACCAGGTTGAACGATTCCAGATGCGAGTTTGGTGGCTGGGCGCTTGTTGTTAGCTCATCATAATCTATTCCCACTTCAATTCCATTTCCGCCGGTTGCTGCCAGTTTTAATTTATCTGACATGTAGTTTGCTCTTTCCAGCATCAGGTCGCCGATGTACTCAATTCTAAACCAGTTAGATTGATTTTGAACCCTGAAATAGATCAGTTCTTTTGCGGCTTCCTGTGCCCGCCAAATTTCGCCGATTACATTACCTTCAAATTTGTTGTGTGCCATTGTGTTTTGTTTTTATTTTTTATGCCTACTCTTTATGTCAGGATTTTCGGCATGCTCCTTTTGTTATTACGTATTTAGCCCCACAGGGTGCTTTCTTTAATCCTTACCCACCGTATCTTTTACATTAACCCGGGTAGAATCATTGTATTGCTTTATATCCCTGATCATGTCTTTTGCTTTTGGATCTATGGCAGTAAATTTAAATAACCAGGACAGGAGCATACAGCCGGTAAAATACCTGTGTATAATACCTATGCTCAAAAATTCTCCGG
>JANNYY010000612.1:0-10695 GCA_031410355.1 Chitinophagaceae bacterium
GGTTTTTCCCACTTTTTGTTTCACCGAAGAAAACGGGATGGTTAAATAATTGAATTACAGGCGGGTAACGAAATAGTCAGGACCCTAACGCGATCAAACTTGTTTGTACCGTTTTAAATTAATTTGATTCCTTTTTATCTATTTTCCACAGTTTAATACAATAATATTTTGGCCATATCATCCAAAATAAGGTTCGAACTGGCCGTAGTCATCCCGACAAACTAAATCTCTACTTTTGTAGGGATTTTTTTATGGCCCATTTTGTTTTGGAGGAAATGCTTTCAAACAATTAATTGCCGGGATGTAGCCCCGCCTTTGGCGGGGCACACGTCTGGGGGCCGTGGGGTCGTCCCGCCGCGGCGGGATCATCCCGACAAACTAAATCTCTACATTAGTAGGAATTTTTTTATGCCCCATTTTGTTTACATATTAAAAAGTGTTAAAGACTGTAAATATTATATTGGAGAAACGCATGATGTTAAAGCAAGGCTTTTATTTCATAACTCCGGTAAACAACGATCTACAAAAAATAGAATTCCCTTCATTATCATCTTAACAGAACAATTTGAAGACAGGCAAACTGCTGTTGCAAGAGAAAAACAAATCAAAAGTTGGAAAAAATCTCCACCAACCTGCAATACAAAATGTAGCAAGATAGAAGTGTATGATTCTGCACGTTAAAATAACTTATAGTAAAATCTGCCATCATTACAGTAAAACCTTACATTGGATATCCTGCCGTATGGTTATAATTTGAAGTCCTGTTTTGCAGGGTTTTTCACACTGATGAACTTTGCAGGCAAACGATTGTAAAACGGTTGTATCCATGGATAGTATTGCTGTATGATGTTGTATAAAAATATAGTCCTGCGCAAATTCATTGCAGCTTCCGTTAATAAAATAGTTTAATAATTAAAATGATTGAAAAAGTCAATCTGCTTACTATAAATCCGTCATGTTTATAAAAAAATATTTTGAAGAATTTGAACTGCAGGAAACCCGTTTTACAAAAGAACGGACAATTACAGCAAGTGATATAGATTTTCATGCGAAGGAATCGGGAGATTATTTTCCGCACCACATGGACGAAGAATGGTGTAAAACACAACCCTTTAAAAAACGTATTGCACACGGCACTTTGATATTTACGATTGCCATCGGGCTTACGGCAGATTTTGTAAATGAAGCGTCAATGACTTATGGCTATGACAAGCTTCGTTTTATAAAGCCTGTTTTTATTGATGATGCGATAAAAGTTACTGTTACTATAAAAGAAAAAAAAGATCATAAAAAACCAGGGTTTGGCCTGGTAACAGAATTGGTAGAAGCATGTAATCAACACAATGAACTGGTGATGGTTTGTGAACATATTTTATTGGTTAATAAAAAAGAACCGTAATCCTAATGGCAGCAATAATTTTAAATGGTATAACATGGGGACATAGCCGGGGCATTACGCCCCTGCTGGCAGCTTCGCAGCGTTATAACGAATTGCATCCGGAGGTTGAGATCAGGTGGAGTAAAAGAACATTACAGGAGTTTGCCGATTTTCCTATTGAAAAATTGACGACCCAATACGATCTGTTAATTATTGATCATCCATGGGTTGGTTGTGCTTCTGCAACAAATTGTGTGTTGCCTTTAGATGAATATTTATCTAAAGAATACTTACAGGATCAATTGAACAATTCAGTAGGTTATTCTCACCAGGGTTATAATTATAAAAATAAACAATGGGCTTTAGCTATTGATGCTGCAACACCCGTTGCCAGTTACAGAAAAGATTTGTTTGATAAACATGACATCCCCGTTCCGCAAACATGGCACGGGCTGATCGCTTTGGCAAAAAAGGGCCTTGTTGCCATGCCTGCAATTCCCATTGATATGCTGATGAATTTTTACAGTTTCTGTATTGCGCATGGCCAAACACCTTTTGCTAATGAAGATGCGATCATTGATGAAGAGACCGGCGTAGCTGCTATTGAAACCATGAAAGAATTGTATGCTTTGCTTGATAAAAAAATGTTTACCTGCAACCCGATAGCTGTTGCTGAACTGATGAGTTCAACAGATGATTACTGGTATTGCCCTTTTGCTTATGGCTATTCCAATTATTCCCGAACGGGCTATGCAAAAAAATTATTGTATTATACTGATGTGGTAACATTCAATAATCATAAACTAAAAACCACCATTGGCGGAACCGGGCTTGCTATCTCGGCTTTTAGCAAGCATAAAGAAGCTGCCATTAACTTTGCAGCCATGGTAGTTTCGGGCGAATGCCAGCGCACATTATATGTGCAACATGGCGGACAACCAGGGCATCGTGCTGCCTGGCTGGATGCAGATGCTAATCACTTAACGCATGATTTTTTTACAAGGGTTTTACCGGCCATGGACAATGGTTACATGAGGCCAAGGTATAATGGCTATTTACATTTCCAGGATAAAGCCGGGTTGCCATTGCAAAAATGTATTATGGAAAACGGTAACCCGGTTAATGCTTTGCATCAAATGAATGAAATATATCAGCAGAGCCTGCTTCACAAAAAAACAACCGTTGCTGTATGACGAACCTGCCTTTACAGGGATTAGTAGTGTTGGAGTTCAGCCAATATCTTTCCGTGCCCTCGGCTGGCCTGCGGTTGGCAGACCTTGGTGCAAGGGTTATAAAAATAGAACGTCCGGGTAAAGGAGATGCAGGCAGAAAATTAGCCATTAAAAATATTTGGGTAGATGATAACTCTTTGTTGTTTCATACCATCAACAGGAATAAAGAAAGTTTTACTGCCGATCTGAAAAATGCAGATGATATAGCAGCAGTAAAAAAACTTATCGCCAAAGCAGATGTGCTGGTACACAATTTCAGGCCGGGCGTTATGGAGAAGAGAGGTTTTGGTTATGATGCTGTAAAACAAATTAATCCACGTTTGATTTATGCAGTGATATCGGGTTATGGAAAAGAAGGGCCATGGAAAAATAAACCCGGGCAGGATCTGTTGTTACAATCCATAACAGGCCTTGCTTATACTACAGGGAATGGCAGCAACGCTCCGGTACCTTTTGGTGTTTCTATTGCAGATATTTTGTGTGGCAGCCAGCTCGTGCAGGGTATTTTAGCAGCATTGATAAGAAGGCAAAAAAGAAACCAGGGCGCTTTAATTGAAGTAAGCCTGCTGGAATCAATGCTTGATTTTCAGTTTGAATTACTCACCACTTATTACACCAGTCACCAGCAGCCACAGCGCAGTAAAATTAATAACGGCCATCCATTATTGAGTGCGCCCTATGGCATTTATGAAACCGCAGATGGTTACCTGGCTTTGGCGATGATGGATATACAGGTGCTTGCTAATGCGATTGCATGCAATGGCATCGAAAATTTTACGCAGCACCAGGCTTTTGCAGAGCGTGATGCCATTAAGAAAATATTGGCCGCTCATATCATCACCCAAAAAACAAAACATTGGCTGGCGGCTTTGCAGGAGCAGGATCTATGGGCAATGGAAGTGCTTGACTGGGAGAAGATGTTGCAGCATGAAGCTTATAAAATATTGGAGATGGAGCAGGTTATTTATGCAGGGGAAGAAAAAATATTTACTACCAGGTGTCCTATTCGCATTAACGGGGAAAAGTTGTATGCTGATAAACCGGCGCCGCAATTGGGAGAGGATAATGAAAAAGTAAAGCAGGATTTTTTAATTGTTTGATAGTAGTAAATGTTTTAATAGAGTGAAATTGTGTATTTATGTTCCGTAGGAACAACAGGTTGGTAGAAAGATTGATGATATTGTATTTGAGTTCCGCAGGAACGACAGGTACTTTAGTAAAACACAATTAAAGCTGAATAAAGAAATCCAGTACAAGAGTGCCCCGCTTATTGCGGGGTAAACTGTGCCAATGAAGCTGAACAAAGAAATATAGTTGGGTACAAAAAAGAAAAAATGAGTTTATTAGAAGACATAATTATTATTGATTTCAGCCAGTTTTTATCTGGCCCTTCTGCAGCTTTGCGGCTTGCAGATATGGGCGCACAGGTGATAAAAATTGAGCGGCCGGGTGTTGGTGATATTTGTCGTGAACTATATGTGTCGGATGTAATGATAGCAGGTGAATCAACTATTTTTCATGCTATCAACCGTAATAAACAAAGCTATGCGGCCGATCTGAAAGATGCAGATGACCTGGAAAAGATAAAACAATTACTGGCTAAGGCAGATGTAATGATGCATAATTTTCGACCGGGTGTGATGGAACGCATAGGACTGGATTATGAAACGGTTAAAAAAATAAATCCTTCTATTATTTATGCAACAATAAGTGGCTATGGCAATGAGGGGCCATGGAAAGATCTGCCGGGGCAGGACTTGTTATTGCAGGCAGCATCCGGACTTACCTGGTTAAATAATAATAACAACGAGAGTCCTACACCCATGGGCGTTGCGGTGGTGGATATTATGGCTGGCACTCATATCGCACAGGGAATTCTGGCAACCTTGTTTAAAAGAACCATTACCGGCGAAGGCGCTTTGGTGCAGGTAAATATGTTTGAAAGCATTCTCGATTTTCAGTTTGAATTATTGACCTCTTATTATAATGACGGCAAGCAGTTGCCGGTTCGCAGTGCCATCAACAGTGCACATGCTTATATAGCTGCGCCTTATGGTATTTATAAAACAAATGATGATTACATTGCATTGGCGATGGGTGATATTATACAACTGGCAACACTGCTACAATGTGAACCGCTGAAACAGTTTAGTGATTGCAATGATTGGTTTGATAAAAGGGATGGCATTAAGAAAATACTGGCAGATCACCTGCTCGGCAACAGCGCTGCATTTTGGTTAGATATTTTGGAGGAAGCTGATATCTGGTGTGCTCCTGTAATGAATTATGATAAACTGGTGCAGCATGATGGCTATAAAGTATTGGATATGGAAATAACGGTAAAGACCAGTAACGGGCTTTCGATAACAACAACAAGATGCCCGATAAGGGTAGATGGGAAATTATTAATTTCGGATAAAGGAGCACCCCAACTGGGTGAACATAACGATGCTATTGATAAACAATTTGAACTGGAAAAAGTATTCCAGGAAAAATAATTTCAGAATTAACTTCATCTCCCACCATGCAAAAAATAATTGATACACATATTCATGTTTGGAATTTTGATAAAGCGGCTTATGCATGGCTGGATGGCAATACTACTATTCTGAACAGAACATATCATATCGAAGAAATAGAAAGGGAAAGAAATGCGGCAGGAATTACGGAAGGCGTTTTGGTACAGGCGGCAAATAATGTAGAAGATACAGACTGGATGCTGGAAGTTGCAGCAAAAAATGAATGGATAAAAGGCGTTGTTGGCTGGTTGCCATTAATGGATACAGCAGCAACTGAAAAAGCCTTAGATGAATACAGTAAGAACAATTATTTTAAAGGTGTAAGGCATTTAATTCACGATGAAGCTGATCCCCAATGGTTATTACAACCACCTGTAATTGACAGTTTAAAAATTTTAGCCGAAAAAAATATTGGTTATGATGTAGTGGGTGTGTTGCCGCAACACATTGAGACTGTTTTAAAAGTGGCGGAAATAATCCCTGAATTAAAAATGGTATTTGATCATTTGAACCAGCCGCCAATAAAAAGCAAAGAAAAATTTGGAGTATGGGGAGAGCTGATGAAAGCAGCAGCAGGACACAAGAATTTTTATGCAAAAATTTCGGGATTAGGCACAGCAACGGGAAATTTGGAAACTTGGGGAGCAGAATATATTAAAACTTATGTATCATTTGCGTTGGAGCATTTTGGAACAGATCGTTGCTTTTGCGGTGGAGACTGGCCGGTATCTTTATTGGCCGGCACTTACACTAAAACATGGACTACCTATCAATCAGTGATCAAGGCATTGCTGAACGAACTTGACAGCGAAAAAATATTTTATAACAACGCACAGCAATTTTACAATCTATAAAAACCACGCAGCCATAAAATGGAATTACTAAACGGTGTTTTATTTCATGCAACAGGAGCATCCAGCGCTGCGCTTTGTTATACACCGCAAAAAAAAGTAGTGGGCTGGAGCTGGCAAACCTACTGGCTGGCACAGGCATTTATTTGCTGGCTGGCTTTGCCGGTTATCGTGGCATGTATAACCATTCCACAGTTGATGAGTGTTTTGCAGGAAGCACCTACTTCAGCCATGATCAATTCCTTTTTATTGGGAATGGCTTATGGTGTTGGTGGTACTGCGTTTGGCATTGCCATCCGGTATGTTGGTTTTTCTTTAACTTATGCTATCGCCGTTGGTATCAGTTGTGTGCTGGGTACATTGCTGCCGCCATTGGTGCATGGCACATTGGGAACAGTGTTGCAGGGTAATGGTGCTTCTTTTTTAATAAGCGGAATAACCATGGGAGCTGTTGGTATAGCATTATGCGGCCTCGCCGGAAGAAATAAAGAAAAAGATATAGAAAAAGCGCAGGATACTAAATCAACCTTTTCATTAACCAAAGGTTTGCCGCTTTGTTTGCTGGCAGGAATTTTATCTGCCCTGTATGGTTTTTCTTTAGACCAGGGCCAACCCATTGCAGATGTGGCTGCAAAATATGGAGCAGCAAATTTTCAGGGTAATGTTATTTACATCTTTTCTAATTCCGGAGCTTTTGTAACAACATTACTGTATTGTTTATACCTGCATAAAAAAGAAAAAACATTTAAACAGTATAGTACGGCCGGTTCTGGCAGTCTTACAAAAAATTACCTGATGTCCATACTCACCGGGTTTTTGTGGTATGGCCAGTTTTTCTTTTATGGGCTTGGCCATGTACGTATGGGTAATTATAAATTTACAAGTTGGGCCATTCACATGATCATGCTGGTATTGTTCAGCTCGGTTGCGGGTTTGGTAATGAAGGAATGGAAAAACTGCAGTGCCATTACCATGCGATTGTTAATATTGGCATTGCTGGTTTTAATTGCTGCGGTATTATTGCTAACTTATGGTAATTACCTGGGTGGGGTTTAGGCTGTCAGCCTGAGCCTGTCGAAGGCGGTTTTATTTGCACCGGGTTCGACAAGCTCACCCTGACAGTATTCTGAAATTGAATAGTAGAAAAATATGCTGTATGATATTTCCTTATCGTCAAAAAATATCCCCATATACATTATTGGTGCCGGCGGTATTGTAAACACCGCACATTTACCGGCTTATAAAATTGCCGGATTTAACGTGCAGGGTATTTATGATATCTACCACGCAAAAGCTCTTACAACAGCCAACAACTTTAATTTACCAAATGTATTTACCAGTGTAGCGGAAATGCTTAAACACGCTCCTGCAAATGCGGTATTCGACCTGGCAGTGCCGGGCTCACAAATCATTGATCTTTTAAATCAACTGCCTGATGGCGCAACTGTATTATTGCAAAAACCCATGGGCGAAAATTATACTGAGGCAAAGCAAATATTAGAGCTTACCCAACAAAAGAAAATGCTGGCTGGAGTAAATTTTCAGTTGCGTTACGCACCTTATATTTTAGCCGCTAAAGAATTGATCAATAAAAATTTACTGGGCAATTTGAACGATATTGAAGTAAATGTAAATGTATACACACCCTGGCATATCTGGGATTTTTTAGAGGCTGCGTCAAGAGTGGAAATTCTGTATCACAGCATTCATTATATAGACCTGGTAAGAAATTTACTGGGCAAGCCTAAATCGGTGTATGCCAAAACAACCCGACATCCGGCTATGCCTAAACTGGCTTCTGTACGCAGCAATATCATTATGGATTATGGCGATATGGTAAGGGCAAATATCCTTACCAATCATTGTCATAATTACGGCATACCTAAACAACAATCTTATATTAAAATAGAAGGCAGTAAGGGCGCAGTCATTATCAACTTTGGTGCATTAATTAATTACCCCAGGGGAGCTGCAGATAGTTTTGAATATATTTTGCTGGAAGAAGGTAAAGAATCTCAATGGCAGCAAATGTATATTGAAGGTAGTTGGTTTCCACATGCTTTTATAGGCAGCATGCATGAAATGCTGCAGGCAGTAACAGGCGAAAAAATAAGGCCTGATAATCATGTGGAAGATTGTATTGAAACCATGGCTTGTATGGAAGCCGCTTATCAAAGCAGCGAAGTAGGTGGAATAAAACTGAGCGATATAAAATAATTGATGATGATGAAAAGAAAAATTTATTTAAGCAATACAAAAAGAGCAGCAGTTACTTTCCTGCTTTCTTTTTTTATACAAAAAATTTCTGCACAGCAAATTGCATTTCCCGGTGCCGAAGGTTTTGGTAAATATGCAACCGGCGGTAGGGGAGGAAAAGTTGCAGCAGTCACCAACCTCAATGACAGTGGCGAAGGCAGTTTCAGGAATGCGCTGGAAAAATTTCCGGGAGAGCCGCTCACAATCATTTTTAAAGTGTCGGGAATTATAGAATTGCAAACTAAAATTCAAATCAAGCGCAGCAACCTCACCATTGCCGGGCAAACCGCACCGGGTGATGGGATTTGCCTGAAGAATCAATCTTTAATTCTGAATGGTGCATCTCAAAAAGGTAACCATGGAAATATTATTATCCGTTTTATGCGTTCACGTCCGGGGGGAACTTTAAAATCGGGTTTATATGGTTATGATATGGAGAACTGCCATGATGTAATTGTTGACCATTGCAGCTTTAGCTGGGCCAATGAAGAATGTGCTGCCATGTACGATACAAAAAATACCACGGTGCAATGGTGTATTGTTAGCGAAGGTTTATACGAAGCCGGTCATGCAAAAGGCCATCGGTCTTATGGTGGTGTTTGGGGCGGACAGTATTCCTCTTACCATCACAATTTAATTGCACACCAGAACAGCCGTGCAGTGCGCTTTGATGGCGCAAGGGCACATGATACCATGGCCATTATTGATTACAGGAATAATGTGATCTACAATTGGGGCAATGCCAATGCCTGTTATGGAGGTGAAGTAAATATTGCCGGTGGTGTTTCGCAGGTGAACCTGGTGAACAATTATTACAAACCCGGCCCGGCAACTGCTCAAATAGAATTAAAATTTGTTCATGCCAATTACAATGCAAAGGAAGCAAAGGGAACAGGCGAATGGTACCTCGATGGTAATATCATGGAAGGCGATAAGGCGCTCACTAAAAAGAATTTTAAAGGGCTTGATCTGATGGAAGAAGGTTATCCTAAAAATGCGGAAGCAAATAATGCTTTTACAATTGCAGCGCCAATACCGGAACAAAATGCAAGCGCAGCTTATGAAGCCGTGTTGAAATATGCCGGTGCTGTACTTCCAAAAAGAGATGCAACGGATACAAGGGTTATTGATGAAACAAAAACAGGTAAAGCAACAGGTATGGGTGTTTTTGGCAAAGCTGGTATCATAGATATGCCAAATGCTGTCGGTGGTTGGGCTTCATATCAAACATTACCAGCACCTGTTGATACAGATGAAGATGGTATGCCCGATGAATGGGAAACAAAAAATGGATTGAATGCTGCCGATGCCAGTGATGGAAATAAAGTCGGGGTAGATGGATTTACCATGCTGGAGAAATATCTGAATGAATTGGCGGTTGTTAAATAACAAAATGCATTTAAAAAAAAACATACTATTTTTTGTAACAATAATACTGTTATCTGTTTCTGTATATGGGCAAAAAAAGAAAATATCTACTGGAATTTTAATCAGTGATAAGGATTCAGAGAGAGTTAAGTTCGGAGCGGAAAAAGTATGGCAAGCTTTGGTTAAGGTTGGTTATACCTCTTATATTGAGAAATTGGAATATAGTTACTACACACATTCGAATTATAATATTTGGATTGATGAGGGTATAAATATCCACACCAATAAAGATTTAATACTGGAAAAAAAATATAGGTCTGTGAAAGAAGCATACCATGTAAAAGTGACAAAAGATTATGCAGAAGTATGGGGATCGGATGCTTCCGGAGTTCTATATGGGTGTTTAAAATTAGCAGAATTGATCAGAGCTCATGGAAAATTGCCGGTTGATACAGACATATGGGATGCCCCTGAAATGGTTTTACGTGGCGCCTGCATCGGCATACAAAAATCCACTTATCTCCCCGGAAGAAATGTGTATGAATATCCTTACACCCCTGAAACCTTTCCCTGGTTCTACGATAAAAAATTATGGTTGCAGGTGCTTGATTCGATGCTGGAAAACCGGATGAATTCTTTGTATCTCTGGAACGGCCATCCTTTTGCATCTCTGGTAAAACTAAAAGATTATCCCTATGCTGTTGAAGTAGATGATGTCACGTTTAAAAAGAATGAAGATATATATCGCTTTATAACAACAGAGGCTGATAAGCGTGGTATTTGGGTGATACAAATGTTTTACAATATCATCGTATCCAAACCTTTTGCTGAGCACCATAAAATAAAAACACAGGAAAGGGAAAGGCCGATCATTCCGTTGATAGCAGACTATACAAGAAAATCCATTGCGGCTTTTGTAGAGAAATATCCCAATGTTGGTTTAATGGTTTGCCTGGGTGAGGCAATGGAAGGTACGGGTAATGATGATATTGAATGGTTTACCAAAACGATCATCCCCGGTGTAAAAGATGGATTGAAAGCGTTGGGAAAAACGGAAGAACCGCCCATTGTTTTACGGGCACATGATACCG
>JANNYY010000613.1:0-6193 GCA_031410355.1 Chitinophagaceae bacterium
TGGTCAGCTGGAATACGTTACTGATGAACATCTGCACGATTTGGGAAAATTCATGTTTGCCTTCTCGATTTTCTGGACCTATCTCTGGTTTTCTCAGTACATGCTGATCTGGTACAGTAATCAACCGGAAGAAACAAAATATTTTATAGAAAGAATTGGTACCGCAACAAAAGCGGGCCCTTACAAAGGCATTTTCTTTTTCAACCTGGTTGTTAATTTTCTTTGTCCCTTATTAATATTAATGAAGAGAGGCACAAAAAGAAACTGGACCATGGTAACCATTATGGCGGTGCTGATCATTTTTGGGCACTGGATAGATTTTTTTCAAATGGTAATGCCGGGCACATTGCACAACCATTTTGAATTAATGCCTTTTGAATTTGGTATTGGCTGTTTGTTTGTTGGTTTGATCATGTGGGGAGCGGGGAAATATTTAAGCACACATTCATTGCTCGCAAAAAATCATCCTTTCTTAAAAGAGAGTATGATACATCATACGTAAAAGCCCCGGCCCCCTCTATCTCCCCCAAGGGGGAGGAAATGGAGGAGACGAAAGCGAAGAATGATGGATAATAAAAGGAAAGAGAAACTGTTACATTTATTAAAGTTAATTTGAAATAAGAAGCTCTGAAGCCCCTCCCTGGAGGGGTTTGGGGCGACAAATATCACATTTATGAAAGAGTTTTTAATGATAGCGTTGGGTGCATTGGTTTTCATTGTTATTTTTCAAATAGCAAAAGCCAGTGAGTACGTAAGCGTTTTAAAAGGCGAGAACAATACCCGTAAACAAAATAATAAGATCAATGCATTTTTCCTGTTGGGATTTTTAGTGTTTGGTTTGATAGGTGCATGGTATTGTAATGATCTTTATTATGGAAAAACTTTATTCCCCCAGGGCTCAGCATCTGTTGAAGGCGAAAAGATTGATACCATGTTATTGATAACAACTTTAATATGCGGGGTTGTTTTTGTAATCACACAGGTATTATTATTCTGGTTCGGTTTTAAATACCAGGAAAAGGATGACAGGAAAGCATATTATTTTCCGCACAATACAAAACTTGAATTAATCTGGACTACAGTACCCGCTATCTTTTTAACTGTACTGGTTGTGTTTGGTTTAAAATACTGGTTTAAAATAACAGGTGATGCGCCTAAGGATTCCATCGTGGTGGAAGTTACCGGTAAGCAGTTTAACTGGGAGTTCAGGTACGCGGGTGCCGATAAAGTGTTGGGAAAAACCAATTTTAAATTATATACATCAAAAAATAACCTGGGCGTTGATTTTGACGATCCGGCAAGTTGGGATGACATACATGTAAATACAACCCTGCATATACCTGTTGGTGTACCACTTAAAATGGTAATTCATTCACTAGATGTAATTCATGACGTTGGTCTTCCCCATTTCAGGCTAAAAATGGATGCTGTACCCGGTATTCCAACAACACAATGGTTTACGCCAAAGATCACAACAGCAGAGATGATAAAGAAAACAGGTAATCCTGATTTTAATTATGAGATTTCCTGCGATCAGCTGTGCGGAGCAAGTCATTATGCCATGAGGGGTGTTATTATTGTAGAAACAATGGCCGAATATAAAAAATGGTTAGCTGAGCAAAAGTCGGAGTATTATACTTTGTTTCCGGATAAAGATCCTAATCCAAAAGCAGACACCGCAAGCAAACAAATCACCCAGGTATTACCTGTAAAAAAATAATTAAATGGGTTCCGCCTGAGGCGGGATGAATAAAAAGTAAGAATATGAGTAGCGCAGTCACATTACAACATGCAGATGTTCATGGAGCACATGATGCACATCACGAACATCATCATCACGAAACGTTTATATCCAAATACGTTTTTAGCCAGGATCATAAAATGATTGCCAAACAATTTTTGGTAACGGGTATGATATGGGCCATCATTGGCGGTTTGTTTTCGGTAATATTCCGGTTGCAATTAGGTTATCCCGAAGCAACTTTTCCATGGCTGGAAGATTTGCTGGGCCATTGGGCAGCAGGCGGCAAATTAAAGCCCGAATTTTATTATGCATTAGTAACCATGCACGGAACCATCCTGGTGTTCTTTGTATTAACTGCAGGCTTAAGCGGTACGTTTGCAAACTTTTTAATTCCATTACAGATTGGTGCAAGAGATATGGCTTCGCCATTTTTAAATATGTTAAGCTATTGGTTCTTTTTTCTTTCTTCAATTATCATGTTCTCTTCTTTGTTTGTGCAAACAGGGCCTGCAAGCGGCGGCTGGACAATTTATCCGCCGTTAAGTGCTTTGGGCGATGCTTCAAGCGGGGCAAAAATCGGTATGGATCTTTGGCTGGTAAGTATGGCCATGTTTATCATTTCTGCATTACTGGGTGGTCTTAATTATATAACTACCATTCTTAACATGCGTACAAAAGGTATGAGCATGACCCGCTTGCCATTGACAATATGGGCATTGTTCTTTACCGCCGTTTTGGGTGTACTTTCTTTCCCGGTATTATTATCAGGCGCCATATTATTGTTATTCGACCGTAACCTGGGCACCAGTTTCTTCTTAAGCGATATTGTTGTTGCAGGTAAAATTTTACCTAACGAAGGTGGTAGTGCCATCCTGTTCCAGCATTTATTCTGGTTCCTTGGCCACCCAGAAGTGTATATTATTTTATTACCTGCAATGGGGATGAGTTCGGAAATTATAAGTGTAAACAGCCGTAAACCAATCTTTGGTTATATGGCAATGGTGGGTTCTGTTTTTGCTATTGCCATCCTGGCTTTCCTGGTTTGGGCACACCACATGTTTGTAACCGGGCTTAATCCTTTCCTGGGGTCAGTGTTTGTATTACTTACTTTATTAATTGCTGTTCCATCTGCCATTAAGGTATTTAACTGGCTAACAACTTTGTGGCGGGCAAATATCCGTTTTACACCGGGCATGTTATTCGCCATTGGTTTTGTAAGTTTATTCATCAGTGGTGGTTTAACGGGTATTTTCTTAGGAAACTCTGCACTTGATCTTCATTTACATGATACCTATTTTGTGGTAGCTCACTTCCATATTGTAATGGGTGTGGCATCATTCTTTGGCATGTTTGCCGGAGTTTACCACTGGTTTCCTAAAATGTTTGGCCGCTATTTAAATAACACCATGGCATTTATTCATTTTTGGATAACCATGGTTGGTTCTTATTTAATTTTCTGGCCTATGCATTACGAAGGCCTGGCCGGAATGCCACGTCGGTATTATGATTTTTCAGGATGGACTTCCTTTAACAATTTCGCCGGGCTAAATGAATTTATAAGTTTTGTTGCCATGATCGTTTTTGCTGCACAATTGTTATTTGTTTTCAATTTCTTCTATAGCATGTTTAAAGGAAGAAAAGTTACTGATACAAACCCATGGGGTGCCAATACATTAGAGTGGACAACACCAATAAAACCAGGTCATGGAAACTGGCCCGGCGAAATTCCGGAAGTACACCGCGGCGCTTATGATTATGCAAAAGACGGAAAAGAATTTATACCTCAGAATGTGCCGGTAGGAGATGATGAATCGAAGCATTAAAAACCCCCTCCGTCCCCTGTCCTTCGGCTACGCTCAGGATGAGGGGGAACTTGCGAAGATCATGGAGGAGATTGTTGAGGAGGTTTGCAAAACGTAATTAAAGCTGAATAAACAAAAGATGTTGAAATGCTTAATTACAAAAGTTGAAAAAATAAATAAAAGTTGGGCCTCCCTCTCTTTGGGAGAGGGAACGAGGGTGAGGCTTGGGAAGCAGAATGTATGAAGCAAGACAATAACACCATAACCAGCTCAGCATCGTTTACGCTGGCAAGTAAAGTGAAAGATTATTTTCAGTTGATCAAATTCACTTTAAGTTTTATGGTGGTGTTCAGCACGGTGGTTAGTTTTTTAATTGCACCCAATGAACAGTTTTACGTTCGTGAAAAAATAATATCAGTTCTTTTACTTTTTGTTGCAGGTATGTTGATAACCGGTTCTGCAAATGCCATTAACCAGCTTTTGGAAAAAACATCTGATGCGTTAATGATGCGTACTGCCAAAAGGCCTGTTGCCAGTGGCCGGATGAGTGTAAATGAAGCAGGAATATTTGCTTTTATTACCGGTGCGGCAGGTGTATTGATGATGTGGAATTTTTTTAACACGGAGAGTGCGATGGTAAGTTTATTCAGCCTTTTTTTATATGGCTTTATTTACACCCCGCTTAAAAAAGTTAATTCAATTTCTGTATTGGTTGGCGCTGTACCTGGTGCATTGCCTTGTTTAATTGGCTGGGTGGCCGCTTATGGCAACGGGCCAATAAGCTGGACAGGTGCATGGGTTTTATTCGGCATACAGTTTTTATGGCAGTTTCCGCATTTTTGGGCAATTGCCTGGCTGGCGCATAAAGATTATACAACAGCCGGGTTTAAACTGCTGCCTGCCGATAAAGGCCCAACAAAGTTCACTGCAATGCAAAGTATCATTTACAGTGCATTGATGATACCAATGGGGTTTTTGCCTTATTACACGGGCATTAGTGGTATAGAAAGTATGTTTATTTTATTAGGTTGTAATTTATGGATGGTTTATGTAAGTGTGTTGTTGTTCATCCGCATGGATGCAAAAAGTGCAAGACGGGTAATGTTCAGTTCTTATTTTTATTTGATGATCGTTTTGCTGGCGATGTTTGCTAACAGGATCTAAGCCTCCTCAACACCCCCTCCGCCCCCTGAAGGGGGAACTTGCGGAGATGGAAGCGGAGATTTGCAAAACACAATTAAAGATGAATAAAGAGATATTGCACAAGAGTGCGACGCCAATGAAGTTGATTAGAATTAATAATGCTTGGTACAAAAAGAATAATTTAATAAAAATCCCCGTTGGGATAAAGTGATATGAGTATAGTGGCAATGGAACAAAGAAAAAAAATTCATCCGCATAAATTTACCCTGTGGGTGGGCATTGGAAGTTTATTGATGATGTTTGCAGGGTTTACAAGTGCTTATATTGTAAAGCGTAACCAGGCTAACTGGCAAACCTTTGACCTGCCACAGTTTTTTTGGTTCAGTACGGTTGCCATTTTATTAAGCAGTGCTACAATCTTTTTGGCAGAAAAGGAATTTAAGCAGCGCCAAATGAAAAAATACAGGAGCCTGTTAAGTGCAACTGTATTATTGGGAGTTCTTTTTATTGTTTTCCAGGTGCTGGGTTTTATACAGTTATGGGAAAAGGGTGTAACACTGCAGGCAAATGTGTCTTATTCTTTTATGTACGTAATTGTTATCCTGCATGCCGCACACGTTATTGGGGGATTAGTAGCCCTGCTTGTATTGTTTGCAAAAGCATTCAGTACAAAAACAAGAAATTACAACAGTGTTCCCGTTGAACTGGTGAGTACATACTGGCACTTTGTAGATATACTGTGGATTTATTTATTGGTATTTTTAATAATGATAAGGTAAACTCCCTCCGCCTCCGCCGCGGCGGAGAACAGCGGAGATGGAAGCGAATATTAAAAGTAAGAAGTAAAGAAAATAATTTTTTAATTTAAAAACTGCCCCATAGCAGTTCTCCCGATATAATCGGGAGGTTGGGGTGAGGCTATTATGTCAACAACAGCGATACCAACAAATACCAAATGGTGGAACGGGGGAAGAAGTCCCTTTAATGCAAGCTATGGTAAAGTGATGATGTGGTACTTTTTAATGAGTGATGCTTTCACTTTCGGCGCATTCCTGATCAGCTATGGCACCATCCGGTTTAGCGTAAACAACTGGGCCGATCCTAACCATGTGTTTAACGCATTCCCTTTTGCGGGCCATGCAAATTTGCCGCTTGCCTTTGTAAGTTTAATGACATTTATTTTGATTTTCAGCTCTGTAACTATGGTATTGGCAGTACACGAAGGCCATAAAATGAACAGGAAAGGGGTTGAGAAATATATGGTACTTACTATTTTAGGAGGACTTGCTTTTTTGAGTTGCCAGGCCTGGGAGTGGACGCATTTATTAACCGGGGAGCATGTTTCTTTATTAAGTAATGGAACGCTTTCTGTTTTGCCAACAACTGCATCTTCTAATCCCTGGGGTCCCGATCTGGCACATGCAGATATGCTGGCAGCATTACAAAATACGCCTCATGCACAATTGGTTTCTATAGCATCTACATTACATCATAGTGGCGAAGC
>JANNYY010000614.1:0-3211 GCA_031410355.1 Chitinophagaceae bacterium
GGCTAACATTGGTATAGGCAAACCAAAAACCATCGGCATTTTTTTTATAATCGCTGTAAGTGGTTACCACATCTTCCAAAGCGCCAAACTGAAACATTTTAGTGCTTGCCTTTACTATAAAATAAGATTTACTGTCAACGCTGTAAACGGTTACATTGGTATTGGGCGAAGTTACTTTCAGCTTATAACATACGGTACCATTAACGGTGTCTTTACCAGCCATTTCTATTATATTTCCCTTCTCTTTGTAATTTACAAACGGCCCGTGAAGATCTAACAAAACCTGGCCCGCTTTAAACTGATCGTCCAATAAAGGCCGTGGTTCTTTATCGCCCTGCACAGGTGTAAATATCCAGCCATTTGTTGGCGTTATAATTTGATAATTGTTGGTTCCGTTTGCTTCAATATCAATACGTGAACCAACAGTATGTTTTTTGGTAGTTATAATATCTATTGCGGCGGCGCCGGGTGGGGTAAAAGTTCCGGTCATTAGTGCGCTTGAAAGTGTCATTATTTTTTCTTTGCCACCCATTGCATCAATGTTTTTATTGATGATCTCATCCAGGGTTTGTGCCTGAACAAACTGCAGTGATAAAATAAAAATTACAAACCCGGTTAGTTTTTTCATTACTCCATTTTTTAAAACATAAAGATACAATTAAGGCGTACATATTTTTGCTTCTTTGTATTCTGCAACTTAAACTGGTTACTATTTTTAACGTGTTGTGCTATTAAAAATGCAGCATTTCAATGTAAATAGATTTTGAATTAAACCCGAAGGGTTGTCATTATTATAGTTTTAAAATGTAAGATTAGATAAACTCCGAAGGAGTGACATTATAAGCGCCGTATAATATCACCCGTGCCGGGTTTTTGCTTTGAATATTTGTTTTCTCAACTATAATAATGACATCCTTTCAGGATTTTAATAGTACAATGCGTAACTATTTATTGATTTCCTTTTTTATTTATTGCCGGTTTATCAATTTTCTCTTTCAGCAATTCGCTTTTTACTTTTAGATCGTATTGGTTATTGATAGATGCATTTAATTTTTCAGCATCGCCCAATTGCTGCAGCAATACACCGGTTCTTTCTTTTTGCAGGTTAGAGGGCCTTGTTTCCTGATTACACACGGCCCCATACACTTCAGTAATATACTCTCTTAATTTTTTCTCATCAACAAACTGCGATTTTTGTTTAGTGGCCAGTAATTTACTCCGCAGGTCTTCCAGTTTATCGTAATACTCCTGCACTAATTTTTTAAGTTTTACATTCTTAAGTTTACCTAAATTTCCCTGCAGCATTTTTTGTTTAGTGCTTATGCTGTCAACTAATTTACCCAGCCGCTCATGCATATTATATAACTTCATGGCTGTGTTGTACTGGTCTTCCATATCTGCCAGTGTCATATCACTGTTTGGGTCACGCTGCATCACCAGTTTGTTCTCATACAGTTTATCACCCACTTTTAATTTCACGGTGTATTCGCCGGGTAAAACCATGGGTGCCACAAAGCCGCCATAATCTATTTTAGCTCCGCCACTGGCTACTTTGGGGGGTGTAGTACGCATGTTCCAATCCACAATATTTATTCCCCTGCGCTTGCTGCCGGGTATGCTTTGTATTAATTTTCCCTGCTTATCATAAATATCAATTTTTACTTCGCCGGTGTTAACCCTGTCGCGGAAATAGTATTCTATAGATGCCTGTTGAGATGGATTGCCGCCAATGTATCCATCGCCGCTGCCCGAGCCAATATAATATTTACCCATGGTAAGATCAATTGGTTTTGAATCGAAAATAACAACTTCTTTTGCTGCTACTTCTTTTGTCATGTTCCGCATGGGCGTAATATCATCTACAATCATAATGCCGCGGCCATGCGTTGCCAGTAACAGATCATTGGTTACCGGGTTAATCTGGATATCACGTACCAGGGCCTTCCAGGGAATATTATTTTTCATGCGAAACCAGTTGGCACCATTATCAAGCGAAGCAAACAAACCCATTTCGGTACCGGCAAATAACAGGTCTTTATTTACATTGTCTTCTTTTATTTTATGTGCAAAGCCGGTAAATTCATCGCTCTTCAGCATGGTCCATGTTTTACCCATGTCGTTTGATCTGGCCAGGTAAGTTTTAACATCGCCATACATGTGGTTATCAAAACTTGCATACACAATATTCTTATCAAACTTTGATGGCTCAATACTGCTTACCCAGGTTTGTGCAGGAATACCGGCTGCTGCATAATTGGCCGCCACGTTGGTCCAGTTTTTTCCGCCATCAGTAGTGTATTGTAAATTACCATCATCGGTACCTACCCAAATTAAATTTTCATCTAATGCTGATTCGGCCAGGGTAAAAATGGTGCAATGGTTTTCTGCAGATGTATTATCGGCGCTAAGCCCTCCCGATTCTTCCTGCTTTTGTTTTTCCTTATTATTGGTTGTTAAGTCCGGCGAAATTTTTATCCAGTTTTTGCCTTCATCAACTGATTTGTATAAATATTGAGCAGCAATGTAAAGGTTGCGTTTATTTTTTTGCCCGGTAACAATGGGTGTGTTCCAGTTAAACCGCAGCTTCTCATCATTTAAAGCCTGCTGCGGTTTTATATTGTAAGCTTTACCAAGTTTTAAATCGGTGTGTATAATTTCTCCACCCTGCGATTCGGAGTAAACTATATCCGGGTTCATACCATCTACCTGCACCCAAAAACCATCGCCGCCGCCAATGTTTTTCCAGTCGCTGTTTTCAATACCACCTGCACTTTGGCTGGGGGCATACCAGCTCTGGTTATCCTGCAAACCACCATACACATTGTACGGTTCTTTGGCATCGTAAGTAACATGGTAAAACTGCGATACGGGGAGGACAGGCAACATCATCCAGTTGGCACCCCGGTCGTTACTTACATATAATCCACCATCAGTACCCAGGTACATCTGGTTTGTATAATTGGGGTTTATCCATAAAGCATGATGATCGGAATGTACATTACCACCACCATCAGCAAATGAATAACCACCATCATCACTGTAACTAAATCCAAAGCCGGGGCGATAAACCCTTTTAGGATCTTTAGGATCAATAACCAGGCAGGAAAAATAAAACGGCCTTGAAACTACATTCACTGTGGAGCTTTGTTGTTTCCAGTTTTCTCCGCCATCGGCAGAAATATACAAACCTGTTTTTTCTGCCTCTACAATG
>JANNYY010000615.1:0-3529 GCA_031410355.1 Chitinophagaceae bacterium
TGGAGTTAGTGAACAGGTCAGGCGCATGGCCGGTATGAAAAAGCCTGCACCAGATTATCTTAAAAACATTTCTGCGTAAAGTCTTGCTGTATCATAAAACCCACCATCTGTAAGCTATCAAACCCGGCTGAATTTCCGTAATCTCCATAGTATGGCCCTTCATGCAAAGCCAACAAACATATCCGTCCACACGCCTGCCTGGTAAATAATTTCAACGTGGTGGAAAAAAACCGTAGTAATACGGTGTTATTTTATACTGATTTTACCGAAATTGCCACTGCGTTTTTTGTAACAAACCGGCTGGTACCGACCAGGCGGGTAAAATAACCTCTTATGAAAGCACAGAGTACCCCTATAGAAATATTTATAGCCGATGACCATGAACTGGTACGGCAGGGTTTCCGGTTATTATTAGAAAGGGAGCCCGGTATCCAGGTTATTGGAGAAGCCATAAATGGTGCAGATCTTGTTGAGCAGATGCAATACCATACGCCCGATATTATCCTGGTTGACATTCAAATGCCTGTTATGGATGGTGCTGAAGCGACCAAAATTATTACAAAAAAATATCCCGGGATCAGGATCATTACCCTCTCTCTTTATAATAATGAATATAATATTATAAAAATGGTTCTGGCAGGTGCCCAGGGCCATTTGTCAAAGGCTGCTTCACCAAAAGAAATGGTAGAAGCCATCAAAACAGTGTACAACCATGGCATGTATTACGATAAAGCTGCGGATAAAAAGCTTTCGGCAATGATCTCTAATAAGTTTTTTGACCGGCGGCACAAACAATTTACAGCTAACCTTACAGAAAGGGAAACGGAGGTGCTCCGCCTGATCTGTATGCAAAAAACAAACAGGGAAATTTCTTCCATCTTAACATTAAGTATCCGGACCATTGAAGATTTTCGCACTAAACTTTTAGTAAAGACGGGTTCAGGTAATGCAGTGGGGCTTGTACTTTTTGCTTTGCGTTACGGGATCTATGATCTTGACCAAAGCGATTCCTAATTTATACCGATTGGATTTTGTAGCTAGTCCAACCGGTATATACCAAAGGCCTTCCGCACAAAGGCCCGCCTGGATAGCATTGGCGGACAGGCTTTGCTTGAATTTCAGCCCACACACACATTGGCCTAAAATGAAATTCAGTTTGGTATTACTTCTATTGTAAGTCTTTGAATGATGATCTATTCTTCTCTTATTTTTCGCCATATAAATTTACAAAATAACGAAACAATAAAACTCACAAGGGCCCCGGTGGCAGCAATAACAACTGTATTTAAAAGTTCAGAGGGGCTTAAGCTATATAACAATACCAATAACGTTCCCCCGGCTGTACCCGATAATGTGTCTGTATCAAAATTATAATTGTGCATCATAAAGCTGTTTAAAATTTAAAAAATAGCCGGGAAGACGGAAAGCTTTGATTTCTTATCGCCTTCCCGTCTTCCCGGCAAAATACTGCCGGGTATCAGATCTGGTTCATCCGGGTGGTGATGGCAGTAATAAATGCATCTGCCTCTTCGATACCCTTTTCAACACAGGCGATATCATACTCCTTTTCCAGCAGGCTTAACACGCCGTAGTTACCTTTTCGCTGTTCAAGCAGGAATTTTTTGTACTCTGCTTTTTTTAATTTGCGGATGGTTTCCACTTTGGTGGGGCCGTCGGGAAGGTTACTGATAACCGTCTGCAGGGCAAGGATCTCTACATTTACAGAGGCAAGTTCTGCCTCTATTTCTGCAGACGTTATTGTGGCAGTTTGCCTTTGCCTTTCCAAACCGGTTTTACGGTAACTGAGTGACTCCTTCTCAGCATGGGCAATGTCCAGCAGCGCCTGGCAATCAGGCACGGTGGTGAGTAATGAAACGGTGTAATTCATGGTGTTTGTTTTTGATGGTTAAAAATGAGTTTATCATACTTATATTTCAGTATTGTTATTGCCTGTAAAAAATGGGGGCAGGTCTTTCATTAAATGTGCTTTCATATTACTATAAAGTGCTGCCCCGGCATTTAAAATCAATATCCTGGTTTTAAGCAAATGCTGTGATGCCAGTCCGCATTTATTCAGTTTAGCAACAGCAAATTGTTGTTGTGTTTGCCAGGTTTGGGTAGCCAACTGATCAGCTTCATTTTCCTGTATGGCTGTCTCAATTATTTGTAATTTTTCTCTTATCATTTGGTACCGGATCATTTGCTGGTTTAATTTTTTTTGGAGGTTATGGCTAAGAAGCCGGCAAATGGTCTCTCTTTCAAACAAGAGGTTGTATTTTTTTTTAAATACCTCCAGCAAGGGTTGTTCTGCCGGGTGAATATGCTGATATTCATTTGCCTTGGTTTTGGCAGCCAGCGTTATTTCCATATTTGCAACCTTTATCAGGGCAGGTGTGGGCAATGTTCTTTTACCCAGTTCTGCTAATTTGATGGTACTAGGATGTACAGATAAATATATAGCAAGCAGTTCCTGGCTAAAACCCAGTTTCTTCCTTAATGTTGCCAAACCGTTTAAATTGGGTTTTCGTTTTATTGTTTTCATGGTTATTCTTTTTTGTAACTAAATTTTTATTTTATTGGTTGTAACTTTTTTTAAGATCTTTTTTTGCAAACGTTACATTTTTTCATTTTTTAATTTTGTTACATTTTTTATTTTATTTAAAAGCGGGGTATATTTTATTTCCAATAAATACGCTTCCTGTTTTCGCAATACAAACCTACCACTGCTTAAAATTGCGTTTGCTTACATTTTCACCGATTGGAACAGATCTTCCTGAAAATGCCTGAATTTTCAATTTTTTGTCTGCAAATGCCCGGATGCCACCCCGTATTTACACGGGTATTTTCATGATGCTCCTTATGTAATTTTGACTCCTGGCAGGTGGATAGATCATTTTTAATTGAGGAGGAATACAAATTATACCGATTGGATTTTATAGTTAGTCCAACCGGTATTTACCAAAGGCAACTGCACAAAGGCTTTACTTGAATTTCAGCCCCCGCACTTTGGCCTAAAATGAAATTCAGTTTGGTATTATCTATTTGGCCATCAGGCGATTGGTAAAATGCAGCTAACGGTAACAGTGTTTGGCCGGGCATTCAAAAGAGATTGTTCTATAATTCAACTATATGAATCACGCAAACAACCTTAACCAGGGGGCCAGGGCACCCGGTGCGGCCATTGAATTAAGGCCGCATAACCTGAAAGAGTTATCAGCCCTGTACCGCATTTCTGCACGAACATTGAAAAAATGGCTGCTGCCATTTGAAAAAAAAATCGGGAAACGAACCGGCTATTATTATACCATACCACAGGTAAGAAAAATATTTTCATTGCTGGGGTTTCCATGTATGTTCTATGAAGAGGGAGAAAATGGGGGCTAATACCGATTGGATTTTATAGTTAGTCCCACCGGTATTTACCAAAGCCAACCCCACAAAGGCTCTACTTGAATTTCAGCCCCGCACTTTGGCCTAAAATGAAATTCAGTTTGGTATAATAAAACAGCGCAGGCAAACGCAAAAACTT
>JANNYY010000616.1:0-6857 GCA_031410355.1 Chitinophagaceae bacterium
GGTTATGTATTTTATGGTTCTGAATTTGCTTTAATTGTCGCCTCGTCTTCAGGTATTGTAACTGCGGGTGGTACAGATTCTATCTCAAAGCCTGCTACCATACCCCTAAAATTATTCCATCCTGCTATACATACCTGCACAATATGTACTACAAAAAACAGGCTGAATAAAATGGTGAGTATAAAATGCTCAGCCCTTGCCCATTCATAACCGCCCAGTATGTTACAAAGCCAGTATAATTGCACCGGCTTGTAAATGGCCAGGCCGGTAAGTAAAGAGCCAAGACCCATGATGATTACACCTGTATAAGCTATGCGCTGGGCAGCATTGTATTTTTTTTGTGGTGGTACTCCTTTCTTTATATGCAGATCATGCAATATTACCAACCATGCTTCCTTAAAAGATTTCCTGTTTGGGAAAATAAGTTTGTATTCTTTTGAAAAAAATAAATACAAAATATATAGCAGGCCGTTAAAGGCAAATATCCACATAAATAAAAAATGAAGATTCATGCCTTCAGCCAAACGAAAAGGAATATTTAGTGCTTTGTAAAAAGAATCAGGGAAAAATTTAAGTACTGTTTTATCGGCCCAGCCCACGCGATAAACATCACTTGCCCAGTATATCAGTAATCCGCTCCATATCATAACGGCTAAAACCGGAAAATTTATCCAGTGAAACCACCTGATGGCCAGCGGGTGCTTTTTAATTATCTTTTTTAAAGACAAGTGGTAATTTATTTTACTTTGTTAAATTGATACTAAATCTACTCCTTTATTTATTGTTTGGTTTTATAAACATGGGGAATTGATTTTTATTTTAAATTTTTTTAAGCACAAATAATTAATAATCAACCATTTAATTGTATACCCACCATAAAAAACATCCAGGAAATATCCGGGATGTTTTTTATGGCCCATGCAGCAGTACTTCCCGGTATTTTGTCTATATTTATAGGGTAAACAAAGCACAAATATGACGGAAGAATTAATGCTAAACGGATGCCTTCGGAATAATGCTACCGCACAGGAGGCATTATATAACCGTTTTAGTCCAAGAATGCTGGGTGTGTGCTACCGTTTTGCAAAAAACCGTGAAGATGCTGAAGATATGCTACAGGAGGGTTTTATAAAAGTATTTACACAAATACACCAGTACAGGAATGAGGGTGCTTTAGAGGGCTGGATAAGGCGTATTGTTGTGCATACCTGTATTAATATTTTAAAGAAAAATAAAAAGTTCTCAGACAGCGTTGATATTACAAATGCACACAGCATACATGTAAGAGAAGAGATGATACCCTCCATTATGCAGGCAAAACAGGTGGTGGAATGTATCAGGTCTTTACCGCTGGGATACAAAACGGTTTTAAACCTGTATGCAATTGAAGGCTATTCGCATAAGGAAATTGCATTTATGCTGGATATTGAAGAAAGCACGAGCCGGAGCCAGTACACCAGGGCAAAATCAATGTTGGAAGAAATATTAATCAGAAAAAAAATAATTCAAAAACCAAAGAAGAAAACAAACTTTTTTGGCGCTGTTTCACCAAATTAGGTTTGTACTTGCAAACTTAGTATTGGCATTACCAATTACTATTATGTTTTTATTAAAATGGAGAAAGAATTTTATACCGATGAGTTTGAGCAACTCATAAAGGAAAAAGCTGACCAGTTCAGGATGTATCCTTCTAAGAGGGTTTGGCACAGCATTTATAATAACCTGCACCCGGGCCGCAGATGGCCTTCGGTGGTTATGAGCTTGTTTTTAATTTCTTCTTTAATGCTTATTGGCTATTTAAATACTGGCGATAATACAATTAACCTGCAGCAAAACAATCCTTCTGTTACCCTAACAAAAAATGATATAAACAATACGCCTGCTTCCGAAACTAAAATAACTACATCAGCCTATAACAAAACGCAACAACGGCCTGTAACCCATTATGATAACGCATTTGATGATGTAATTACCAATGAAACAGATTTTTATACTTATACTGTTGTAAGGAATAACAGACCTAATCAACTTTACACTGCTGGCGGCACGGCTCAAAAAATAATCACTGATAAAAATCTGGTTGATAATAACAGTAACGATCTTATACAGGTTGTGGATAATTACATTAAATCGAATAAAATATTTGCTGATATTGCTTTTAACAACAAAAAGAATAAAGCCGGTACCGCACAAACAACAGTAGAAAATACCAATCAGGGACAAACTACTGTTGATAATACAACCTGGGGTTTAAATACAACAACAACAAATAAAACAAACCCTAAAGCAGCTATGGAAACAAAACCAGTAACTGATAATACTGAACTGAATAAATTAACAGAAGCAGATAAAAAAGCAATTGTTAAAATCACCACGGAAGATAAAAATACCCTGTCAAACGAAGAAAAAGCCTGGATAGAAAATTACGCTATGCAGAATAAACCAACCTCCAAAAAATGGAAAGGTAAATTGGCATTTCAATTTTATGCAACCCCGGCTGTTAATTACCGTAAATTAAGTACTAAATCAAAAGGATCTGCAACAGCTTTTGCCAATGCAGATATCAACAATGCTATTAGCCAGAAACCCGGGTTTGGTTTTGAAACCGGGCTGGGATTAAGTTATAGCCTGGCAAAAAGGTTACAGTTAAAGGGTGGCGTACAGTTTAACTACACCAATTATAATATTGATGCTGATAAAACCAATCACCCCATAAGTACTACCATTTTAATGAATGACCCTAATACCGGTTATTCTTATTCTGCAGCAAGAACATCTACAACATCAAACCCATATAATACTACAGCCTTGCAGCCCGTAACCTTGCATAACAGGACCTTCCAGGTTTCTGTGCCTGTTGGTTTTGCCTATAAGCTGTCTAGCGAAAATAATGTAGATTGGTTTGCCGGAGCCACTGCTCAGCCAACTTATGTTTTTGGAGGTAATGCACATATTATTTCATCCGATTTAAAAAGCTATGTATCTGATCCTTCTTCAATAAGTAGCTGGAATTTGAACCTGGGTTTTGAAACCTACATGAATTTTAAACTGGGTAGTTATAATTTACAGGTAGGGCCGCAGGTGCGTTACCAGGTATATTCCACCTACCGTAAAGATGTGGCTTTAATTGAAAAACCTTATGCAGTAGGGCTTAAATTTGGTTTAACAAAAGGGTTTTAACATATCCTCATATTTTACGCAACAATACCCAACTGTATTGTTGCGTTTTTATTTTAACTCCAATTGTTAGTAAGCCATTAAAACAAATTGAGGTTTTGCATTGCCATCGTTTCCTTTTAATTTTGAAAAATGAAAATTTTCTTTCCTGTAATTTCAATTGCAATAATAATATCGTCGTGTAATAATTCATCAACCAACGTTGTAATTCCGGTTAATACAGACACGGTTGTAAAACAAAATTTTTTTCCGGTTACTTCTTTTTTAAAAGGTGAAATTTATACAATTAAAAGCGATGGGATCAACCCCAAAAAATACACAACCATCAACAACCATACTGATTCTGTCTGGTTAAAGATTGAAGATCTGGATGCTGCGGTCAGTGAATTTCTTCATCCGGAAATTGATTCTGCCAGTTTGATTACCTTGTTTACCGAAAAAAATTTTTTAGACCAATCTATAAATGCCTTTACATTTACTTATGATGCAACTCATCCGCCATTGCCTGATAGTATGCAGCTGCAGCATTGGGACGTATATATTGACCCCAATACCAACACTGTAAAAAGGATTTATATGGTGAAACAGGTAAATAAAAATAAAACACTGCAATTAACCTGGGTAAGTAAACAATGGTGTAAAATAACCAGTATTGTTTCTGATGAAAGCGGTATATCAAAAATTGAAAAAGAAGAAAAAATCTTCTGGGATTTTTAATAAGCAATGACACAAAAAGAATTTTCGGCTTTAGCAACAACCATTCCTGCTTTACCGGGTATTTATAAATATTATGATAATGCCAATGAGTTATTATACGTTGGCAAAGCAAAACATTTGCGTAAAAGAGTAAGTTCTTATTTTTCCAAAACCTTTACAACTTATAAAACACATGAACTTGTACAGCGCATTCACCACATTGAATTTACCATTGTAAATAGCGAACAGGATGCTTTCCTGCTGGAGAATACACTCATTAAAGAGTTTCAGCCACGTTTTAATATCAGCCTGAAAGATGATAAAACTTATCCCTACATTGTAATTAAAAATGAAAGATTTCCCCGTGTGTTTTTTACCCGCAGAAAAATAAATGATGGCTCACAATATTTAGGGCCATTTACTTCCGTTGAAAAAGTAAGGGAATTACTCAGCTTTATCCGGCAAACTATCCGGTTGCGTACCTGCAAATTAAATTTAACTGAAACTAATATTAAAAAGGGAAAATTTAAAGTTTGCCTGGAGTATCATTTGGGCAACTGCAAAGGCCCTTGTGAGGGGCTGCAAACCCTTGAAAATTACAATGAGGAATTACAACAGCTTGTAAACATCTTAAAAGGAAATCTTTCACCGGTTATACAGCATTTTAAAAAAGAAATGCAGCACCATGTAGAAATTATGGAGTTTGAAAAAGCAGCCCTTTATAAAAATAAAATTGAGCATCTTAAAAATTACCAGGTACGTTCAACAGTTGTAAACACCCGGATGGGTACAGTTGATGTTTTTTCTATTTTAGAAGATGGAAATATTGCTTATGTAAATTACCTGGCAGTAAATGCCGGAACAATTGTGCAAACAAAAACCATCATGCTTGAAAAACAACTGGAAGAAACCGCTGCGGAAGTATTGGCTTTTGCCGCTGCACAAATACGCGATAGTTTTGGCAGTAATACCAAGGAAATTATTGTACCCTTTGCTATTGATTTCCCCAAACAGGATATCATTATAACCATACCCAAAAGTGGCGACAAGAAAAAACTCCTGGATCTTTCTGAAAAAAATGTAAACTATTTTAGAGAAGAACTGAAGAAAAGGAAAATGCTTAACCTGGAAGAAAAAACAACGGATGAAAAACTAAAAGTATTAAAACAATTACAGAAGGATCTTCAATTAGCTGCCATTCCCCTGCACATTGAGTGTTTCGACAATTCAAATTTCCAGGGAAGTTACCCCGTATCTGCCATGGTGTGTTTTAAAAATGGTGAGCCCAGCAAAACTGAATACAGGCGCTTTAAAATAAAAACTGTAGTTGGTATTAACGATTTCGCATCCATGACCGAAGTTGTTTACAGGCGTTATAAACGATTACTTGATGAGAAACAACCATTGCCTCAACTTATAATTATTGATGGAGGTAAAGGCCAGTTAAGCGCTGCCATGCAAAGTGTATCTGAATTACACTTACCGGGTACAACTACGGTGGTGGGCCTTGCTAAAAATGAAGAAGAAATATTTTTTCCGGGAGATACCGAGTCAGTTAAATTACCATGGGATAGCCAAAGCCTTAAATTCATTCGCAGCATCAGGGATGAGGTACATAGGTTCGGTATTACTTTTCACCGCAACCTGCGCAGCAAAGGCACTTTTAAAAACGAACTGGAAGAAATTAAAGGTATTGGAAAAGCCACCGCAGATGTGCTGCTGAAGGAATATAAGTCAGTCAAAAATATTAAAACAAAATCAACAGAGGAAATAGCTGGCCATATCGGAAAAGCAAAAGCAGCATTGTTAATCAAACACTTTAGGGAGTGACAGTAATTTTTGTTATGCACCTCTTTTGTCTGGCTCATGGGTGTTGCATAAATAAAAAAGGGGCCTGAATAGAAATTCAGCCCCGTTTAAAATCCAATATCCTATGAAAAACCAAAACGAAGGTAACCAATCATATCTTTAAAACCAATACCATTTTAAGGTATTGGCTTTAATTTGACAGTTTGTTAATAACTGGGGCAAAATATTTTGTAAATGAAAAGCCCCCGAAAAATTCAGGGGCTTTTTAATATAGTATAAAAACTGGGTCAATACGCCCATAGATCCTGCTCGTAATTAAAAATCTTTTCTTTAATATTTTCTCCTTCCAGTAACTGTAGAATGCCTTTATCACTTAAACCGGGCATATTTTTTATCTGCAGGTCATAAGGATTGTCAATTGTACTCTTAAT
The DNA here is from genome assembly GCA_031410355.1 of Chitinophagaceae bacterium. Lineage (GTDB taxonomy): Bacteria > Bacteroidota > Bacteroidia > Chitinophagales > Chitinophagaceae > Ferruginibacter. The sequence continues at coordinate 6,114 of JANNYY010000616.1, forward strand.
AATTCTGCCATAAAACATCCTCCCTTCAAATAAATCTTCCCAGCTCATTCGTGCACCGTAATTTTTGCCGTTGTACACATCGTATTTTGAAAATATAGGTCTCATATCAGGGTAATAAACCCAAAACACCTCTGACTCACCAAGGTTTATTCCTTGTGAATTGATAACATTCATAACCGGTGCGATACCAAGTATGCGCCAGAATAAACGTGAACTTTCTTTATCAAAAATAACCTCCTCTTTAATCCGGAATTTATAAATTGAGTCAAGGTTTATTTCCCTTGTTTTCATAATAACTCCTGTCTCTTGTCCCAACGAATCATATTGCTTGATGGGTATTGGCTCTCCGCCAATTGCCTTGGCAACATCGCCTCTTGACATGGGGGTTGTAAACCTGTCATCAATATTACTGAAAACAGTAACTGCGCTATCCTGTATTGCCTGGAATAAAATAGAAATGAAACGCTGATTACCGTTATTTTCATCAGCAGCATACCTGAATGGCAAATTCATTTTTTCCCTTGTATCAATTTCTCTCCATATTTTATGGCGGTACACGGCATCATCAGCACGTAAATGCTCATATGGCAATGGGATCCTTTCTCTTAAAACAGTTGTTTCAACAGCTTCATCCGGCCTCAGCGATTTCCTGATCGCTTTGATCGGTAAGCTATCATTAACCGGGGCTTCAACCGGAGCTACAGCTACTGTAGGAATGGTATCGGTAACAGCAGCAGTGGGTGT
>JANNYY010000617.1:0-8272 GCA_031410355.1 Chitinophagaceae bacterium
CCGGATGCACCACCATGCCGGCAGGTTTATTGATGATGAGAATGTCTTCATCCTCATAATGAATATTGAGCGGAATATTTTCGGGAACAATATCTGAGTGGTCGGGTGCTTTGTTATCAAACACCACCACTTTATCTCCTGGCTTTATTTTGTAATTGTTTTTTATGGGCTTTTCATTAACCAGCACCATTTCATTTTCAATACCCTGCTGAATTTTATTTCGGGTTGCACCTTCAATACGGGTCATTAAAAATTTATCAATACGCAGTGGTTCCTGACCTTTAGGAATGGTTATAACCAGTTTTTCGTACAACTCTTCAATTTCCGGTTGCTCATCATCTATCATTTCTTTGCTCATCAGATAATTTAATTATTTTGTAAAGAAGCTCACAGCTCACAGCTCACAGCTCATAGCTCATAGCTCATAGCTTTCTTTCATTTATCTTTGCAAATTAAAACATTGCAGTGGATAAGCAGAAAGTGATATTTAAAGACCTTGGAATTATTGAATATAAAGCGGCCTGGGATTACCAGGAATCTTTGTTGCAGGAGAACGTGAAGATCAAATCTGCAATACGCAATAGGCAATCGGCAATTGGCAATCTGCAGCCGGCAATTGAACTTCCTGACTCACCAGTCACGCCTCACCCCTCACGGCTCACGACCACAAACTATTTTCTTCTTTGCGAACATCCACCGGTTTATACCTTAGGCAAAAGTGGTAAAAAAGAAAACGTATTGATGAGTGATGAGGAACTTGCGGCCAATGGTATCGCGTTTTTTAATACAAACAGGGGAGGAGATATTACTTTTCACGGATTGCAGCAGTTGGTAGGTTATCCAATTTTAGACCTGGAAAAATATTATACCGATATTGGTAAATACCTGCGTAACCTGGAAGAAGTTGTTATTTTAACCATTGCAGAATATGGTATTAAAGGCGGCAGAAGCAAAGGTGAGACCGGTGTTTGGATTGATGAAGATTTTCCTGGAAAGGAAAGAAAGATATGCGCCATTGGTGTACGTTGCAGCAGGTGGATAACCATGCACGGGTTTGCGATGAATGTAAATACCGACCTGGATTATTTCAATAACATAATTCCATGTGGTATTGAAAACAAACAGGTAACATCTATACAAAAAGAGTTGGGTTATGCAGTAAATTATGAGGAAGTAAAACAAAAACTGAAAAAAAATTTTGAAAAAGTATTTGAATCAGAATTGATAAATTGAGTATGTGGTGCCGGTTATTTTTTTTCGTCTTTAGGGATATAAAACTTATTCTCTTCGTACAACAGATCATTTTTAAATATTTCAAAAATAAACCAGCCTGCATGGTTAAAGTTTACTTTTTCAACAATCAGGTAATCTTCGGTTATATTCTTTAATACAAATAAAGGTTTATAGTCTTCGGTAAAAAACTTAATTACATAATTATTCGATTTTATGGAAGGCAGTTTAATTACAATATTATCATCATTGTCTGTAAAAACACGCTTGCTCGGATAAGTAATAACTTCATTAATTATAGCCATATCTACTTCTTCAACAGCGGGCTTTACACGTGGAGCAACCGTCTTGCCATTTTTAACAGCAGGCTTTTTTGCAGCAAGTGCAAGAGCTGCAGCATGCTGTGCTTTAACCCGCTCCTGTTGCAGCAGAATATTTTTTTCGTACAATGCATTTATTTCAATAATTAACTTTGAATAATCAATGACGGTATGTATTTCCGGCTTTTTAGCTTCTGTTAAAATATAAATACCCGTATCAAAGCCAATAAATAACCGGTAATACATTTTATTGTAAGGCGGATTAACATCGGTGAAACCATTTACTGTGTTCTGCGGATTAAATACAGAAGCTATACTGGTAAAATTTTTTGCACTGTCAAAAGAGCGCTGTACACTAATACCATTTACCCTGATGGGATATTGATTAAGCCAGAATACACTGATCGCTCCATTTGTATTTTTTATTGTGAAATCGGGAAGTATAGCCTGGCCATAAAGCCTTCCTGTAGAAAACGTAGCTGCAAGAATTAATAAAATACAAAATTTACGCATAAGGCTGAATCAAAAATTCAAAACAATAAAGTGTTTAAAGGTAAAGATTTATTTCCCTGTAATCCTCCCGTATGCAAACATATAATTTTACTTCCTTTTTTAAATGTATCTTTTTTTATACTTTCTATAACGCCGAAAAACATTTTGGCAGTATATACAAAATCGAGTGGTAATTTATGTTGAAGCCAGCAATGATTCATAAATGTAATTAATTGACCTGTTTTTTTTGCATATCCTCCAAAATGATAATCTTTCAATACCTGCAGATTTTTAAACTCACCTGCTTTACAGGTTAAATGCTTTATTCTTTCAGTCATATCTGTAATTCCTTTTAAAACAGGAACAGCTATTACTGTTTGTTCGGGCCTGGCATCAAGTAAAATACCTGCCAATGTAGCGGCAGTGCCTGTAGCCAGGCATATATGTGTAAAATTTTTATCTTTTAGTAAATTAAAAATTAATGCCGCGCCTTTGGCGCCTGCGGAATGATAACCTCCTTCGGGCACAATGATACATTCACCAAACTCCACTTTCAGATCATTGATGAAAGCAGGATCTTCCTTTTTATTATACTCCGCTCTCGAAATAAATTTTAACAACATGCCATCATCTATGCATTGCTGCAGTGTTGGAGAAAGCTGTTCAGGTTTTTCTCCCCTTACAATACCTATACTTTTTAACTGTAACAAGCTGCAGGCAAAAGCTGTGGCAGCAAGGTGATTGGAATAAGCGCCGCCAAAAGTTAAAATGGTTTTTTGATGGGATTGCAGGGCTTCTTCTAAAAAATAATGCAGTTTAAAAATTTTATTGCCGGATATAAACGGATGAATTTTATCTAGCCGCAACACAAATACCCTAACCTGCTTTTGTAAAAAAAGGTCATCATGCAATTGCTCAATAACGGCATTTGAAATATCAATAAGCATTTAATGTAAAACTTAAGGGTTTATGCTATTTTTGCCCTGCAAAAATCAATAAATAATTTTTTAATTGTTAATTTAATTAAGATGCAACCAACACTTTTAATTTTAGCTGCAGGAATGGCAAGCCGTTACGGTAGTATGAAGCAAACCGAAGGATTTGGCCCCACGGGCGAAACGATCATGGATTATTCTATCTACGATGCAATAAGGGCGGGTTTTGGCAAAGTGGTTTTTATTATTCGTAAAGATTTTGCCGAAGGCTTTAAGGCAAGTTTTGAACCCAAACTGGCCGGAAAAATAAAAACAGAATATGTTTACCAGGAAATGGATTCGTATTTGGGGGGATTGCAGATACCGGAAGGAAGAACCAAGCCCTGGGGAACGGGCCATGCGGTGCTTTGCGCAAAGGAAGTAATTGATGAACCCTTTGCCGTTATTAATGCTGATGATTATTACGGGGTGGATGCTTTTGTAAAAGCTGCAGATTTTTTAAATAACCAATGTAATGAAAAACAATATGCCCTTATTGGTTATGAACTGCTGAAAACTTTAAGTGATCACGGCTCGGTAAGCCGCGGGGTTTGCCAGGTTGACGAAAATAAAAATCTTATCAGTATAAAGGAAAGAACTAAAATTTATAAGGAAAACGATACAATAACATATGAAGATGAAGCAGGTAAACATACCGTGCCATCGGGTTCAAGCGTATCTATGAATTTCTGGTGTTTTCATCCGGCCATGTTTTCTACAACTGAACAATTGTTTTTAAATTTTGTGCAGGGCAACAGTGAAAATATTAAAGCTGAATTTTTTATTCCCATTATTGCCGAAGATTTTATTGAAAACAGGGATGGGCAGATCAGTGTAATTCCTACTTCATCAAAATGGTTTGGTGTAACTTATAAGGAAGATGCGCCTATAGTAAAAGCATGTGTAGATAAGCTGGTGGAGGATGGGGTTTACCCGCCTTCGCTTTGGTAATAAATAAGCAGGTAAAAAAAGCTGTCCGGGCGCCTTAGGCTGGACAGCTTTTAAATAGTTTTCAGGGCATTAATTAGTTTCCGACTACCATAAATACAAAGTCTTCCATTTTTTTAACCTGTTGTTCCCTGTCTAATCCTCTTAAAATGGTATTGGTTGGTAATTTAATATTTGTTGTATCGCCAGATTTTTTAAAGGCATCTAACAGGTTATAAATATTTTTTGATTTGGCGGCAAATACAACGCCATCTGCCGTTAAATTTTTAGAGGTAATAATGCCGATGATCTGACCGTATTTATTTAATACCGGGCCACCACTATTACCAGGGTTTACAGATACAGAAACCTGGTATGCTGTGGAATCTCCTTCGTTACCCGATTTGGCACTTACATATCCTTCGCCATAAACAATTTCATTACGTGGAAAACCAAGTGTAAAGATCTGTTCCCCAAGGTTTGAATTGGTTTTATTAATGGAATAGGGCAGGTTATAAATTGTTTTATATGCTGTATCATTGATCTTTAAAATAGCAAGATCTGTATTTTGATCTGTATAAATTGCCTGTGCAGTAAAATATTCACCTTTACTGTTTTCTACATAAATTGTTTTCAACCGGTTTACAACGTGGGCATTGGTAACAATAAAGCCTTTGCCATCAATTAAAAATCCGGTAGCACGATAATCAGGACTGGGATTTTTTTGAATTTTGATGTTCTTATCAGCTTTAATGGTTTTATCAAGCTGATCAACTTTTTTTGCTGTATTATCAATCTTGGCCATTAAGTAACCAATATTGGTTTTGTCAATTTTGTTATTATATGTACTTATTAATGCTGTTGTAAGTATAGAAACCAAACCCGCAATAGAAGCAGCTACTCCTATATTGCGTTTGTATTTTTTCCAGAGAAAAACAACTTTTGCCCTGCCCGTTAATTGCTTTTTGCTTATTATGCCTTCCTCGGTTAATTTATTTTCAACCTCGTATAATGAATGTTTAAAGGCTTTGATATTTGCCTGCTTCTCCAGTTCGTTCAATAAAAAGGTATGCTCTACCACCATCTGGTCAACAGCGGGATCATTTTTACGAATTTCTTCGAAAAAATTTTTTTCCTGGGCCGACATATCATCTTTCAGGTAACGTTCAACAGTTTCTATCAGTAAAATTTCATCCATGTTAATTCCCGTTTTTATATTGTGCAAAAAACAACTTCTTCAATCTTACCAAACACTTGTATTTCTGTGTTTTTGCATTATCTGCGTTGGTATAACCAAAATCGGTTGCTATTTCCTGCATATTTTTTTTCTGTATGTAATAGGCATCCAATAAACTTTTACAGGGTTCGCCCATTTTGCTCATTGCGGTTTCCATAATTATGAAATCGGCATTGTGCTTTTCATGTGTTTCCAGGTCTTCTTCTACAGTTACCGTATCTTCCACATTTTCTACCAGGTTGCTGTAGCGTTGCAGTTGCTGCAGTCTTTTTAGCCAGAGCCGCCTGCAAACCGAGTATAAATAAGTCTTTAACAGGCAATTCAGCTCAAATGTTCCCGAAACCGCTTTTTCATAAATAATGATCATGGCTTCCTGAAAAATATCCCTGGCTTCATCACTGTTGCCGCTATTGTTAAGTATAAAAGCCTGAATCATAGGGTAGTTATCTCTATAAATACCCTCAATAACTGTTCCGTCATTTAAAGCCAGTGCTTCTAATAATTGCTTTTCCTGTTCTAAATTACTCACCCGTTAATATTAATACGTTTACTTATCAATGGTAACCCAAAACAGCGAAAATAAACTTTTTTAAAAAACATGGGTTACCTTTTATTAATCCTGGTATAAATATCAAATTATAATTTTAAAATTTAAACAAAACACAAAATGAAAAAAGTAATCTTAGCTTTAGCAATTGTTTCTGTAACTTTTGCAGCTTGTAACGATTCTGCTACTAAAACAGAAACTACCAGCGACACTACAACTGTAGTAACTCCTGTAGCAGCAGATACTGTAACTGTTGTAAAAGACACTACAATGAAAACTTCTATTGATACTATTAAAAAGTAATTCAATACCGGATGATTGCCTGTTTAATTCCGGACTTAAGATTTTAAATGACAAGCAATCGAACTGCCCTGCTTAATTTTAAGTGGGGCATTTTTTTTGTTTACTTAACCAGATTCCCTATTTTTGAACAACAAATGACAAACAAAAGCACAAATACCTGGTTTTATTTTAGCTATTATTTTATAAATAGACCGGGGAGCCTTTGTTAAACTGAACCTAAACAGACTAACATAAAAAAGTCCCCCGATAAAAATCGGGGGATTTTTGTTTTAATATTATGAGAAAAAAAATATCGATACAGGGATTTGAAGGATGCTTTCACCAGGTAGCTGCCCTGCAGTATTATGGTAAAGACACAGAAGTGATCTGCTGTACAACTTTTAAAGAAGTTATAAAAAATACCACAGCTTCCAAACAATCTGATGGGGGCATCATGGCTATTGAAAACTCCATTGCGGGAAGTATCTTGCCTAATTACAGTTTAATTTTAAAGAATCATGTAAAAATTATTGGCGAAGTTTATTTGCACATCAAACAACAGTTGTTGGTAAACCCGGGCGTACAACTTGCCGATATTAAAGAAGTTCATTCTCACTATATGGCTATTCAGCAGTGTTTTGGTTTTTTAGATAAATACAACTGGAAATTAGTTGAAACAGAAGATACCGCTTTGAGCGCCAAACATATTCACCAGTTTAAAAACAAACATGCTGCAGCTATAGCCGGAAAATTAGCTGCCGAAATTTATGATCTGGAAATTATTGCTCCCAATATTCACACCCTTAAAAATAATTATACAAGGTTTTTAATTATACAACATAAAGATGCTGAAACAGAAATTTCCGGCGCTGATAAGGCATCGGTTAATTTTATTACAGGCAATGAAAAAGGAAGCCTTGCAAAAGTGCTGACGATAATTGCAGAAGATGGGATAAATCTTTCCAAACTTCAATCTATGCCCATACCAGGCAGTAACTTTAAATACTCTTTTCATGCAGATATGGAATTTGATACGGCAGGCCAGTTTAATAAACTGGTAAATAAGTTACAGGCCGTAACAGAACAGTTAACAGTGCTGGGCATTTATAAAAAAGGAAAAATACAATAATATGCAAACTGCAAAACGGCTGGAAGGCATTGGCGAATATTATTTTTCTCAAAAGCTGAGGGAGATTGATGAATTGAATAAGAACGGGAAAAATATTATCAGCCTTGGTATTGGCAGCCCCGATTTGCCGCCGCATCCGGATGTTATACAGGTTTTAAAAGATGAGAGTGAAAAAGCTACAACCCATGCCTATCAAAGCTATAAAGGCAGTCCTGTATTGCGAAATGCTATAGCGGACTGGTATAAAAAATGGTATAATGTTGATCTGAATGCGGATTCAGAAATACTTCCACTAATTGGAAGTAAGGAAGGCATTATGCATGTCTGTATGACTTATTTAAATGCGGGTGAACAGGTTTTGATTCCGAATCCCGGTTATCCAACTTATAAAGCTGCAGCAACAATTGCCGGTGCAACCTGTGTAGTATATAATTTAACACAGGATAATAACTGGTTCCCCGATTTTACAGCATTGGAAAAAACTGATTTGAAAAAAGTAAAGTTGATGTTTGTAAATTATCCGCACATGCCAACCGGGCAATCAGCAACAAAAGAATTATTCAGCAGGTTAATTGCGTTTGCTAAAAAACATTCCATTTTATTGGTACATGATAACCCTTACAGTTTTATTTTAAATGAAGACCCAATGAGCATGCTCAGCATTGCCGGGGCTAAGGATTGTGTTTTGGAATTGAATTCTTTAAGTAAATCGCACAATATGGCAGGCTGGCGCATTGGTGTGCTTTGTGGCGCCAAAGCTTTTATTGATGATGTGCTACGCTTTAAAAGCAATATGGACAGCGGTATGTTTTTACCGCTTCAGTTGGCCGCAGCAAAAGCTTTAACCCTTGATAAAGACTGGCACGATGAGGTAAATAAAATTTATAAAGCAAGGCGGCAAAAGGTTTTTGAGTTGCTCGATTTATTGAAATGTACTTATTCAAAAAACCAGGTTGGGATGTTTGTGTGGGCAGCTATACCCTCAAATTATAAAGATGGGTATGCATTAAGTGATGCGGTTTTATACGGTTCAAATGTCTTTATTACTCCCGGAGGTATTTTTGGCACGGCAGGTGAGAAATATGTACGGGTAAGTTTATGTTGTACCAAAGAAAATATCCAGGCGGCAATAAA